>JAYVGZ010000343.1:0-4643 GCA_043771805.1 Pseudomonadota bacterium | reverse complement strand
TGCCGTAAATCACTATAGGTTATTGTTTTGATTCGCATCCGCGAATCGATAGCGTTTTCCAAAAGCCGGGATTTCGCTACGGACTTTTGGAAAACGCTATAGCTCTCTTCTTGCGCAGCCGTGTTGGATTTCTCTTCCAAGTGACCTACAGTGGCAGGGAGCTTCGACCAGTAATCAGTGACTCATGCATAGCCCAGATACCTCGAAACACACGGTCGTTTTTTGCTCTCTACCCTTAAACGGCTCGGAGCTAGCTTCGTCGTTTCGAGAACATGAATCCGCACTTAAGAGAGAGCTTGTAGTACTACGTGAAATCGCAAGGGCTGTCGCGGATACCACAAACAATGTCACCGATGCCGCAAGCAATATGGCCTCCGCTCAAGAGTGGTATGACGGTATTGCTACGGACTTAGGCGTGACCGTCCGATTGCGGATTGATGATCGTTGGCATGAATTTGCTCTGCTAGATGACTCGTTAGGCGACCAGCTGCCACCCCTTGCTCTCGCAGTCGATGTAGTAACCCAGCAACTTGCACGCTTAGCCCAAAAGCTCTGCGTCGATCAGCACTCATTGGGGCACCGCTCGCTGGCTCACGGGATTGCTCCGCCAAGCAATTTTACAAAGGAATCAAGAGCGTCTTTGCTCGTCTCCGCAGCCTCCCAGATTGAATCTGTCTATGCGCAACTAAGTGAAGAGTACCAATCCCTCACCTACGGGAACGATTCCATCTTTGAGAACCTGGCTTCGCCTCACCAATCCGCCGTGTCGGAGTATATTGTTGCTACACAACTCATGCTTGGGCTCCGTGCCCTAGTTGCATCCGTGCGTACGATCATCTGTCGGCAAAAGGATCTTCTCCAGTCCGTGCGCGCCTTAGAGGTACGCGTTGAGCACCTCACCCACGAATTAAGCGGCGCTGCCATGGCCTGTACCGAGGGCACACGCATGCTAAAGCAAGCAGAGATACAAAGATGTCGTCTCAACGGTTCAATTGCCGTGCACGTCTCAAGCGCGAGCGAAGTGCTGCACCGCGCAAGCAACCTTATCCGATTCCCACCTGCTCCAGACGCTGAAAAAACTGTGCTCCTTCGAGTGAGCGACCTACAACTTGCCCTCCTTACCTACAAAGTATCACAGCGAGAGGGTGTCCTGCATTTCATCGATGAATGTTGTCGCACCTACGAGCAAATCTGTCGCCGTGCAGAAACTCAACACGACGTCTCTCTTATTATAAACGAGAAGACATCGGCCTCCCTTCCGATCACGGCAAAGAACGAATACCGGCCCCTTGTCATCACTCCGACATGCATACAAATTCAACCGGCTTGCAGAGAACAAGACATACTTTGCATCGCGCGACTGAATCACGCTACGAACCAACCACTGTCTGACCAGGAAGAGCTCCGGAAGCATCTGCGAATTGAAGCTGATCGCGGCTACGCCTTTGTCGCACGCATTGGTAACAGGGTGGCTGCTAGCATTACATTTACAATCACAACCGAAGCGGTACAAATAACTTCAATGGCCGTAGCTCCTGATCTTTGGGGTGAAGGTGTTGGTAGACATCTTTTAGAATATTGCCTTTCGCGCTGGCTACAGAGTGACAAGAGAGAAGTGTTAGCCTCCTTTTCTGAATTCAGCCGTGTTGACATCGGTTTTTTGATCAAGATGGGTTTTGAAGAGGTCGAGGATCAGACTACCGGCTCTTCTTCGCATCGAATGTGGCGATATCAAAAGTAGGGGCTACCCCGCAGCTGGGGGTGTTACGCTTCCGATTTGAAACCACTTGACCCATCTAAGCGTTGCTTTATGTACTCATGAACTCGACCAAACTCTTGTAGGTTTTGCTCAGTAAATATATTCGCCTCAGCAGCGAGGCTAAACAGCGCATGAGCGTTCGGCGCATCAAGAATTACCTCATCTGGATTCGGTCCAACTCCTAAAAAGCTAAGATGGGGGATTGTCGACAGTTCATGCATGTTATTCGACGCGCAAGTGATCATCCCAGCGTATGTAGCAGCAACATAAATCTGAGCTGCTTTCGGCAGCTCAGCAAATGAACGGATGTGAGTGATGTCTTCTGTCCAAGATGGCAGTTCCACGTAAACGGGTGAGCACTGTGATCTACGACGGTCTTGTTCAGGAACGAGATGTAGTAAACGAGTAGGCTCAACAACATCACTGACAAACTTATATCCAATGCACAGCTTGAGCATTGCGCCAGGTTGCCAGTCATCTCTGTAGCCAAGCACATCAAGTTTATTGAGTGCGATATGTTCAGAGCCTATCCGACGAATCGCTGTGCCACGCTCGACTAAGTCACTCCAACCAACCCTACGTTGTCGACCAGTTGTTGTGCCGAACTCTATCTTTTTAAGCATCTCACCGAGAGGATGTTGGTCTTCAATCTGGCTTAGGAATCGGTGGGTACCTACCTTCGTATCGTACGCTTTACAGCACCCAACAACTGAAATCTTGTAATCAGTAGCAATACCCAACGAATGATAGATCTCAGCGGGAGTAGTATGTGAGGCCGTAACATTCGGAGGGAAGCCACGTCTTTTATCGAGCCAATACGCTTGGCCATGCTCTGCGAGTACAGGATCTCCCTGTCGTAGTGATCGCATCGCGTGCTCCCCCAGATCCTCAATCTTATCAGCATACTGAACACCAACCCTCCAGTAGTCATCTGCGATGGCTTTCCAGGACAGTTTGCCGAAAGCAGATCCACGGTACCGACTAAAGTCAACTTCGTTGCGTGAAACAATACCATTATCAAGTTCGTAGGTATGAGCCCTCTTCTCAGCGCTGGTGAGTACTTCGAAGAGCGAATCAAACTCACTAACAGAGAGACCGTACACATCTTTAATAGTTCTTTCCGCGAGCTCACAACGGGCCTTTATTTGCTCTTCAAATTCAAAAAATCCGTCTTTGTCTTGAAAAAGCGAGAAGTATATCTGTCGTTGCGAAGTTTCATCACAGAATGCAGGGGAAATGCCCCGTCCAGTTGAGCCTCGACCAACCCCGTTGACGCGCGTAAGATACATTTCGTTTGCTAAATCCAGTAGTCGATGGCTTACGTCAGACACCATAGCCCGCGGATCGATCATCAGTCGTGCGGTAGAATCAAAACCTTTGCTACGCAAAGCGCGAATCTCCCAATCAAGTTTGAGTGGATCAGCTACTACACCTGCCCCTATTCCAAGCGTAGTAACGGCTTTTTCCGTTATGCCACCTGGGATGAGGTTGTGTTTAAGTCCGGCAACAGTGTGTCCGGAGTTCGCTCCTCCATTGACCTTGAAGACCATGCCAACGTTTTTTGCATTACCAGTAATTACCGTTAATACGCGTGTCAAATCAGGTACCACGCGACCCTTACCCTCGTCGCCGGTGTTGAGGCCAACAATCGAATAGATTCGATCCACGGGAAAACGACCGCGTAAGGTTTTAATAAATTCACCGAGCGTTTCCTTGGAGATGGATGGGCCGCTTGACTGTTGCAAATCATGGTGAGGATCGTTGGCGCAGGTATCTAGTTGTGACATATGGCTGCGAAAAAAGTAGAAGGAAGACGGGGGTGAGATTAGTTTCTACATACCAATTAAGAAAGAGTAGTGAACAAAAAAACGTATCGAGAGAAAATTGAGTTCCGACGGCGAAGTATGTTTCAGATCGATCCAGTTGCCCATCCCGAAGGTAATCTTGTGCGCTGCGCCCAGTAATCTGCTCGTACTCCCGCACCGCTGGGCCTCCGCCGGCATCCAAATTCAGAATATCGGTGTTAGCGATAAGTCGCTGGCCTACTCAAAATCGGGGGTATTCAATGGTGCATCCACTCTTAGCTCTGCAACCCACCTACGCCCCGCAGACCGCTGACGAGCCGATGTCAGTTGATCTCCGCGCGGATGCTCACTTTTCACTTACCGACAGTGTATCGACCCGATTTGATACCTATATGGCAAACACCAGTATCTGGCTTGAAGAGGGCCGTGAGGCATTCACCGAATCAACCCCCGATCCTGCTGCGACTCCTATTCACCCCGCGGAGCCGCTAGTAGAGCTGGTCGATACGATGCGAAAAGCATTCGCAGGCTTTGTCTCAGCGAATATCGCTACCAAACCATCTTTCGGCTTCAACGCCGCGAGCTCAGAGCCGGTGGACGTTGTCCCCCTTGTGCACACAACTGGAAAAGTCGTTGAGCTACTCGATACGATTTGTGACCTGCTTTCCGATGGGGCAATACCCAGTATCGCCTACAGGAATGTTGCCATGAGCGCTTCGCTCCACTTGAAAGGATTCCTCCTCTTCATGAGAGATATTGATTTCACCGACGGCTTGAATACGAGTGATACTACGCCAGTAACGGGCCACTGCCTAGTAATGGAGAAAGCCATGACATCACATGCACAGCAACTTCAGCTGATGAAGGCCGGTGTTTCGACGGGGAGCGAGGCGTAATACCCCGGAAGATTCCCCTCCCCTTTTACTCTGGTAACGAATGTTGAAGCTCCGAGAAGAGCTTGATAAATCGATCCACACTCTTTGGATAGTTCCGCCCAAAGCGAGTTATCACACGGTGATAAAACTCTGCTGGAGAGGTCGCGACAATAAGCTCGGTGCGACGAAACAATGGATTTTTAT
>JAYVGZ010000342.1:0-6182 GCA_043771805.1 Pseudomonadota bacterium | reverse complement strand
AACTAGCCGTTCACAAAAGCAGTCAACGAGCGATCAGCTCGTTGTCGACGAAAGGTTCGCCTGACTGCAAAAGTTGTTCTCGTAACACCTTTGATTTGTAAACAAAAATATACCCGTGAACGGATACAATAAAAGTTGTGCCTCGAACTTGAGTTCTGTAGCTCTCGCAGCTTTAGGCGCTCATGATCGATTTAGTGAAATACCACGGGGCAACTTTCCGGTTTCCACGCCGGGGCATGCTCCGAATCTTCGATGAAATACGGTACATGTCGAGATCGAGCTGTTCGCACACCCACGGGAACGAAAACTGTTCATTCGTTGGCACGTCGAGGTCACCAAAAAGCCACATCTCGGCCTCTTCTACCTCCCTTGCATCATTACCGACGTAATCAAGGATTGCGCGCTCTAAAATTGCTAATAAAAGCCTACGCTCTGGTGTGCCGGTCATATTGGGAAGACCAACAAGCTGGTAGTACTCCCGATCTATCCCTGGAAAAGTGCTGCCTGCAGACTCGCTCATTAATAACCTCCTCAAACTCCGTTTAATGGGTACAATCACTATTGGTTTGTCCTTGCCCATGCCGGGCCGGGGCCGGTATACCTAACCAAGTGATGGCGGTATGACGGCTCGATAGTTACAGGTATTCATGTGAATATGATGAAGTTTCTGTGTTTTTTCCGATGTTTCGCCCTATTCTTGTTGTTTCTTTTGAACAATTCGGCAAAAGCCGAGTTCGTCTGCTCCTCAGAGGTTTCTTACAAATGGGTAAGGTCTCAACCACTTGTCGTTGGTACCCCAGTTTCAGCTCCCCCTGTTAACGTGCCAACCGCCGAACCATCATCGGTTCGCTTTGGGGGGGTGGGCAGGCGCGGTGCTGATGAGGCAGCGGCCAAGGAGGCTCTGGAAGTCGAACTCGCTCGGCTGAAGGCCCGGGCTTCTGAGGCATGCCGCAAAGACCACGAGTCGTTTGGGGGGTGCGTTGGGGTCAAGTTTACGTCAAACAGGGCAACCCTGCAGGCCCTCGACTTTTCGGCTCGTAAGGAACTTGAAAAATCGCTCACGGAAGAGTGCCGGGGCCAACAGGGGGTCTGTGCAGCCGTGGTATCATCTGAAATAAAATGTCGAGAAAAGGTCGAGGCTGTGCCATCACCGGCCGCCGCAGAGAAGGACAAAAAGGGCGAAGGAAAGAAAAAGTGAGCCTTTGGGCGTAGTGACCTGCATCCTTAGAAACGCGTAAATTACCGCCTCTTTGGGACAAAACCTTTGCTCTATGGGGGCCGGTAATCGTTCAGGCAGTGAAGTTAAAATCCGTGGAGCATCCCAACCCCTCAAGCTGTCGTCGTAAGGCCCTTGATTTGTGAATAAGATACCCCTCGTGAACGCTTACAGGGGCCAGGGTACTTGATTCATGCCACTCCTATGGTTAGATTCGACCTCATTGTTAGTATGGCTCCACAGTCGTGGATGTTTGGTACTTTTGGCTCTAGGTAACTTCTGCTCCGCTGGGACGGCGACTGAAAGTTCATTTTGAGGAAAGGCCAGTGTTTTAGTTGTGCGATTCATCTCCAGCCAGGAGGTAAATCGGATGCGAAAGCATCATGCAGTAAAAGAATTATTGAGGAGATATTTTTGAACACTTCTTCAAAGCCAGGAGGATTCCGGGGCGGACGATTCAACAGACCAATAGCCCCGCCGGACACGCATCGCATAAATGAATTCATCTCCGCGCGCGAAGTTCGCGTTATCGCTGCCGACGGAGAGCAGCTTGGAGTTATGGCGATCCGTGACGCGCTCCAGAAGGCTCAGGAATTGGAGTTGGATCTCGTTGAGGTCTCTGCACAAGCAAAGCCTCCCGTTTGCAAGATTCTCGACTACGGCAAGTTCAAATACAAAGAGCAGAAGAAGGAAGCAGAGGCGAAAAAGAATCGCACTGAGACCACACTCAAAGAGCTCCGAATTCGTTACCGTACCGATGTTGGTGATCTTGAGACCAAGCTGAAGCAGGCACGAGATTTCCTCGCTGAGGGAGACAAAGTAAAGTTCTCTATGCGCTTCAAGGGTAGAGAGGCAATGTACCTTGATCTCGGCCGTGAAAAGTTCGAGATCATTGCTTCGCGCTTGGCAGATTGCGCTGTGGTGGATGAGAAATCTCCGATGGCTGGGCGTCAGATACACATAGTATTTGCTCCGGCAAAATGAACGACTCCGGTTCATCAAGTACTCCACCACCGGCGATACCTGCTCCGTTTCGGGGATACACCTGTCGAGATCTCTACAGGGCCATCTTCGATTCGGAAGCACCTGAGCATGCTGTCCGACAGCTTCCGGCTCAGACGTTGTTTATGCTTATCAGAAACAATGGCGTTGCAGGGTCAGCGGATCTGATCTCGATGGCCTCCCTCGAGCAGTGTCGACTCCTCTCTGATTTTGATCTTTGGCACAAAGACAGTCTCAATGAGGAAAGTCTTTGGGAGTGGCTCTCGTTGACAGACGAGACTGGTTCGCTTGAACTGCTTCAAAAGGTAGTTAAGTTTATTGACCTCAAAGTTCTTGGGGTTGTGCTGGGCAAGTACACGGAGGTTCGCATTTTTGACGAGCCTACAGACCTGCCGCCCGGGCCAGGATTTCACACTCCCGATAAGGGGTTTACGTGGGTGGGTATCCAGACTGAGAGTGCCGACCACCACTTTCTCCTTGCTCGCTTACTCGCGCTCATTTTTGAGACGAACCCTGAATTATACTATCAGCTGCTCTCAATACCTTCAGTGGCGTCGGTTTCGATGCTTGAAGAGGAATCCTACACAGAGAGAACTCGGCGGCTGGCAGGGGAGGGGGTTCCCGAACCTGAAGATGCGGCACAGGTTCATGCGCTTTATCCGATGGCGGAGGCAAAAAGCGATCTTGAAAAGGGTGTAAAACGCGGAGCTATTGAAGATATCCGCGGAATTGAGCCGCTTATTTACGAGTCACGCGCCACGCGGTCCATCGCCGAACTGCTTCGGCAAGTGAGAGACCATGAGGCGATTGAGATGGAGTTCACGTTCCTTATGAACGCAGCTGTGGTGCGTTTCGGGGTGGACTTTTGTGAACAAGATCAGGTTCTCATCTTGGCCGACAAAGTGAAGGGGGCGATCAACCTCGGCATCGAAAAAATCGTGCGTGAAAAGCCGATTTCGATAAAAGATTTATTTGAAATTTTTGGCCTCGGGAAGCTGTATCGCGTGGGCTTGACCGAGCTCATGTCGGTTCGTTCGGCGGCACGAAAGATACCGGCGGAACAGATTGAACTCATCAAAGATGACCCCGTACTTTTTTCTACCTTGGCATGCGCTCGAGAGGCATTTCCAGAGATGCCAATGTTTCTCTCGGACGATGGCTCGGTAGAAAGTGATCGTGGATCACTTGAGTCGGGGCAGCGTGCGATTGAAACATTGGCTGCGACTGCTACAATTCGAGCGATGATTGAAAAGATTTCGCAGACCAAGATCCCGGCCTGATTTATTACTCCTTCCCTATTTCCGAGAGGGCATCGAGGATCGCCTCAGTTTTTGCGACTGGTAGTGGCTGATCGTACGAATGGTTTCGAGCCAAAAGAATCCCCTCTGCTTTGCCAACGGTAGTTCCTAGAGAGGCTATGCGCCATTTCATCTCACGTTGGCGTGCCGGTCGGCACGGAGCTAGGAGTACAACACAAAGGGATACTCCGAGCCATATAACGTAGAGAGGGATCTTAGTTGATGCCAGTATCGCCTGAAAGAGAGAGGGCTTGTTACGTGAGCATTGTTTTTTCGCCACAGCGACGGTGTGCCCGCGATTAATCATGAAACGGGCGAGCGTGGCTGTGCGGGCGATCTTCCGAAACGAGTGAAAGTCTGGCGCGTGAGAATGATACACCACTGATTCGGGAACATAGGTAACGCTCCCGCCTGCTTCTAAGATCTGCAATCCCATACAGCGATCTTCGCTAAACGGAAGTGCTCGAAACGGATTGCTTACAACGAATTCTCTGCGATAAGCAGCGCATACGTTTGATAGAGAAGTTATTTCTGTGGGTTGACGGCCCTCCGCAAGAGCCAAGCTCGACCGATCTGGGGTAATCGTAATCTGTTTCTGGGGAAATGTTCTACGAATCTGTTGCGCCTCGGGTATTGAAACATCAGGCCATGGTATCTGCCGAGAGTAGGTAGCAGTAATAGTTGGATCATTGAACAGTGGTTCGACTAACCGTTGAAGCCAGTGTGGATCGGTTGGCACAGCATGCGCCGAGAGCGGTACAAAGATAGTACCAGTGGCGATGGTCGCGCCGACGTTGAGCGCAGCCGAAAAGGAGAATAGCGCAGGGGAAAATTGAAGGATCCTGACAGGAAAACGGCGGGCTATGTCGATAGTCGCATCATTTGACCCGGAATCTAGAAGAATGACCTCAATCTTGAAGGAGTGGTGTTGAGCGAAGATTTGCTCAAGGCACCGACCTAGTAATTCAGCTTCGTTCTTGGCACGGATGAAAATGCTTATGTCCACGGTGATCTTATACCTTGAGTGGGACTAAGCCACACCGGGGAGCTTTACCTTCGTTTTGACGATGGTCGCCCAAAAGCCTTTCCGGTAGGCTCCTGACCCAATGTCGACTGAAGTGATACCAGAAGTAAGCTATGTAATGGCCTCGTATAATCACGAGAAGTTTGTCGCTGCGATGGTCGAGTCTATCTTGCGGCAATCCGTCACTAATATTGAGCTCCTCGTGGTAGACGACGGCTCCACTGATCGCACCGCAGATATTGTTGAAGCAATTGCCCAAAGGGATAGTCGAGTGAGACTTATCCGGCAGGCCAATGCGGGGATAGTTGATGCAAGGAACAGAGGGATCGAGAGTTCATCAGCCTCATTTCTTTCACTGGTTGATTCGGATGATCTTTTAGAACCGGAACATGCGCAACGACTTTTAGCTGTTCTTCGAGGAAATCCCGAGGTTGTGATGGCGTACGGCGACGCGTGGATTATTGACGAGCAGAATAATCGGAGGCAGCGCTTTTCGCGGATTCATCCACCGATTGAGGGTGAATTTTCGGTTGAGATGTTGCAGAACTACTGTTTTGTTCCGGCTCCAACAGTGATGTTTCAGCGAAGTGCCATGGTGCAGTCCCTCATGTTGTGGGGAGGCGGTGGAATCACTGATTACCTCAAGTGGATTGAATTGGGTATTCTCGGTCGTGTGGAGCGGCTTTCAGGCGATCCGATTGCTTCTTGGCGACACCACGGGGCAAACCTTAGTCAGTCGTCGGGGAAGAATAGAGCACGACAGTACCAGGAACTAATTCGAGATCTGGAAGTTATTCTTGAAAGACATCCAAGCCTACGCGACAAAATTGGAAAGAGCCGCTTAAGGCGACGCTACGCGCACTGTCACTTCGTTGCAGGGTATTACCTTGCGCTCGGAAACGACTGGGTTGCGGCACACAACACGTTCATTGACTCACTTTCGGAGAAACCGAATGTACGAGCGGTACTCGGATTGGTCGCGATTCAATGGCCCATCCGGTTCGTCGCGCCGCATCTTTTCCGGTGGGCGAAGGCTATTATGCAGCGGCAGTGAGCCCAGAAGCCAAACTGCTTTAAAAGATCATCGGCACTGTCTTGGTCAATTTTTCCGGTAGTTGTAGGTGCCTCCTCGTCAGCCACAGGCTCTCTAACTTCCACCCCCAAGCATTTGAGAAGAGTCCCGAGGTTACCTTCCATTTCCTGGACGAGCTTTAAGACCTTCTTCAAGGCTTGCCCACAAAGATCCTGAAACTCTTGTGTCATTATGATGTCTGAGAGCACCTCGCGGGCCTGTGCAGTGACCTCTTTGTACTCGGCGGAGAAGGCGGCAATCAATTCTGGTGGAAGGCCTTTTTCACCCACCGCGTTCTCAAGTTGTTGAAGAGCATGGTCTCCGCGATTGAGAACGGTCTCTTGTTTCTCTACGAGAAGGAAGAGTTTGTGTGAGGCTTCATTTGTGGCGTGCAAAACATAGTCAAGCTTCCGCGCAGCATCGGGGATGTTTGTGGTGTGCATCGTGATACTCGCCGGATCAAATCCGTGACTCACAGAGCGGGTAACCGTTCAGGCATCGGCAGTAAAATTCGCCACGCGACCATACCCCTCAGGGGTCGATTTACGGAGTAAATCGGGGGTGAAAACA
>JAYVGZ010000341.1:0-5466 GCA_043771805.1 Pseudomonadota bacterium | reverse complement strand
GCATGGAAGCCTATGGCAACGTAAATGATCCCGATGACTGTGTATTTAACGCCGGATCATATACAAACCCAGCGCCAGCCACGGAGGTTACAGTGAATGTCACAGCTCCTTTCCCTCTAACATTCTTAACAAATGCAGCTACCCCATTTGACTTGGTCGTGGTTGAGCCGGTTCCTGATATCAACCCAGACCAGCGCCCCTGCACAGTAGCGCCTGATATTGGCTGACCCGCAGCTCCAACAATCTGCACCGAGGCCTCCAGTTTATTCGACACCAACCGCAGGCCTACTGAAGCAACGCGGAGCACTGAAAGATTCACTGTTACCGATTGTGCTGCACTCGTTGCACTTGCACCACGGTTGTCGATGACACTCACTGCAGCAGAGAAGCTACCGCTGCTGGTGTACACATGATCCACATATGCGACTGCCGTAGTCTGTGAGGTACCATCGCCAAAATTCCAGGTGTAAGACACGAGCTGCCCGTCTGGATCCCTTGACTGGGAAGCATCAAGCCGAACTGTTAAGGGCGCTGGACCGCTTGCTGTAGATAGTGAAAGGGCTGCACTGGGAGCGACATTGACGGTGGTCACTTCGATAGCAACTGATGCCGATCCTGTTAGTCCGTCATTGTCTGTGACTGTCAGCTGCGCGGTGTAGACACCTGTTGAGGTGTAGGTATGACTTGGGTTCAGTTCGCTTGATGACGTGCCGTCGCCGAACTGCCAGCTGTAGGAGGTGATCGTACCGTCAAGATCGACAGACCCACTGCCGACAAAGTTGACTGCTAGGGGCCCATCACCCTTTACCTGGCTAGCCTGAATGAGAGCAGCCGGCGGCGACTGACCAGTCGCATTCGTCAGTGTCCCGAAGATCTCGTACTGTCCAACGGAAGCGTAGTCCGAGTACCCGGTCGTTACGTCACCCTTCCCGACACCTTCTACCCAGAGGTAGTAATAGCCAGATGCAAGGGTCGCTGTGAGGTTCACTGCAAGCGCATCTACAGGATTGGAGGAGATAATCGTTGCACCATTACCGTCTTTGACTTGCACTAGGATGTCGAGGTCTGGTCCGCTATTTTCTGGTCGGATATCCAGTGATAGTTGACCGCCGCCGGAGATAAAACGGAATACATCGATGTCGGATCTCTGCTCTATCACACCAACAGCTGCAAGGACTGACGAAGTTGGTAGCGCAGTAGCGGAACTAGCGGTGTTGCCGTGGTCGTCCGGGCGAAGCAGTAATCCTTGCGACTGAATTTTGGCCACGTCATCTTCCGAGTTGTTTGCCAGTGGGTACTCACCACGGCTAAACTGCGTCAGGTTTTGGTAGTAGCTGTTCCCCATGATCGGTGCCCAGCCAGTAGTGCCACTGCCATGGCCAGCATAGTACTCAGATCCAGATGTCGTGCCGTCATGATTGAGGCTTAAATTGTGCCCAGCTTCGTGGGAGACGCACTCCGCCATGTACTTAGACGCATTCGCTAGTTTTTCTGGGAAAATTAGCGCTGGCTTGAGGGTGTCGCCAACAGAGTTAAAGACGCCAATGTAAGCCAGTCCGCCGCAGGAGGTGCAGAAGAGTGATGACACCGGAGTAACCAGTGCGCGTGTGCCGTAGTACTCGTCGGTCGAGCTTGATCGAGTCAGAGCTGCTTCGCCCGTGAACTCTGTGGTGACGTCAACGTCAAATGGGGCGTAGTCTTCCGCAACTCTACGCCAAATATCTTGAATTACGGTGCGCTCTTGGTCGTTGAATGTAGTCGGGTCGCCATCAAGGGTCCAGGCTGGCGCATTGAGATCTGCTCCAGCTAGGAAGCTGCTGTTCCAAACGGAGCCTGTGAGTAGGTGACCGTCAAAATCAATAAAGATGATCTTTTTCGAGCCAAGTCGGCTGTGCAGCTTGAAGGTGTCCGCTAGGGACAGTGATGCACTGGCGGCCAGCACGGCTGAAGATGCGGGTGTATCACCACCGACTGCAGCGGGCATCTTGTCTTCATAGTAGAGCTGCGAGCTCTCATCTAGCACAAGCGAGCTATCTTCAGTGAATATACGTTTAAGATCAGCGGCCGACATGCCGTGCCGGCGAGCTACATCTGGCAGCTTATCCCCGAGCGCATCAAGGGCGGCTACTCCGCGCTGATGTCCGCGCGGTGTATGGGTATTATCTTGCCCTTGAACAACTGCAACATCTGTAGCAATTGCAATTACTGCGAGCATCATGACGGTTAGGCGGCTGGCAAGGGAGCGAGGTAGTATGAAAAGCATAGGAAGTCCTCCGCAAACGTGGGCTACAGAAACTGTCGGAGTGAATGGCAATGAACTTAAGTGGAAGCTATCAGAATACGAGAATCTGTTAGGTCGGTTTTTTTGTGATAGTAATGAATCATCGAGTGATCGGAGCGGGTCGCGTTTTTAGCGCCAAGTCCTGCGGCACGAACCCTATGCAGCAATCTTCATCGCTGCATAGGAGATCTTAACTCGCACCCCCAGACGAGTCCAAAGCCTACCAACAGCAGGACTGTACCAAGCAGCACATAATCTACTGGCGACGGCGCCTTAAGTTCGCGAAAGCGGTGTGGGTGCATGACAGCGGCTAGTTCCATCGGTGAGACCTCACTCCTTAGAATGTGTATTCTTATAGAAACCGCTGCGAGGGTTTTCTGCAATGGGGCCGTTTATACGAGTTGTGGGCCAAATCGATGCGCCTATATTCACACAAGCGCAACCTCAGTTAAGCACTACCACGCCACACACCGAACCCCAGCAAAACTACTTACCCGCTCGTCTACCGTTACTAACGGCATTCCCATAACGGTAGCCGCTGCAACTATCAGCCTATCGGCAGGATCTCGATGCTCCCACCCAAGCCCCTGTTCGCATATTGCTATCGAAGAGGATATTGGCACAACAGTGACCGCTCCAGTCGCCAGTTCAAACCACTCTGCTACGTTAAAATCTGTTAGAGCACCGTGACGATACACTCGACCCGCTTCCCACAGCGATATATCTAGCACATGCAGCTGTTCGCGCTTCATCCGAGCAAGCTTTCTTTTAACTTTATCCGGTAGCCGATCATCGTCATTCGCCATCCAGATCCAAACGTGCGTATCGAGGAGTACGTTCACTTGTTTGCATCCCAGGCGTCTGGGCTTTCGACGGGACCCGGTACAGAAGAGTCCGGCGGCTGGAGATGAGCACAGCACCCCAACAGCTTTTTAGAAGGCGGCCGACTGAGTCTAAAGATATACACGGCATCATCGCCGCGCACGGAAATCTCTGCTCCGCTATTCGCTTTTTTTCGAATACGTGAAAAATTGCGGATAAATTCACGTAAGTTTACTTCAATGTGATAGCTTGCCATATGTCTGACAGTATGTCAGACATGCTCTGCTCTAGGAAAGTAAAATTTGCTTATTTCGAAAACGATAGTGCCGTGCTACGAGTGCTGTGAATAAAAGGCTTGTTCGCAGGTAGTTGCGTACTCCACAACCTCGTTAACATAGAACTTGCATGATCGAAAAAATAGCGTAACTATTCACCCTCTCCGTGTTCTACCTACGTGGTTCAGGCGTAGGGGTACACTCCATGGCCCGAAGCATATCTGATGTCAAAACGGTTCTCAAATCCGACTCGGGTCATAGGTAATGTTACCAATGGCAAGTTGCTTCAATGGAAACCGAAGCGGTGCCGAGGGAAACTCCAACGAGAGCCTTAGGGCGGCTGGCTGGGTAAGGCTGCTCCTTTGAGCGAGGTAGGATCGACAGGCGGCAAGCCGAGGTGAGGGCGAGTTGACTGCTTTCTCGTTGCTGGAGTTCCGCAGACTCTCCGGGTCTGTCACATTGTCTGATCAGGACATATAAGTGCGAGGTTCAAACTCTCTGCGAACTGCACAAGTGCCTCGCGGTCCTGCAGTGGCACTATAATCTGAAATCCGTGGCGCCCTTGTTTTGAACCTAAGGTGGACACAGCTATCTGCTGATAGCTGTGGTCAGCGATGAACTTATCACACAGAGCCAGAATCTCTTCGCTCTCCGCGGGCGGTAGCTCTGTAACGGGAAGAAATAGGACCACGTCGTCGCCGTTGCGGAAAATCTGGGTATGCGTACTTGCGAGCTGATCCTTAAGGCGAGGGACTTGCTCGTCGGCTCGAACGACACACTTGAGCCCAAGCATGAGTCTGGCAATAAGTTTAGGTGGAGACAAATCCTCGGGGTGCGCCAGATGAAAGATTCTGACGACAGCGCAAACAAGAGGCTGGTGCCTGCCCACCCCGAAGTGATTGCTCAACGTAACAGCCGCGTGCGGAGCCTTCCCTGGGTCTACGACCTGGCCCACGAGCCACACTGGTACGAGCAGGCCCTCTGAATTTCTCATCTCCGTTGACCGAAATCTTACCCCTACCGAACCTGCGTACTCCGCAGCGGCCTATTCTGCCGGGGGCTTTTCTGGAAGTGGCACCACTAGTTCGAGTAAGTTCGTGCTCTGCTCCCATTGACAGGGAATAAGCTTGTTCTTACTGCATGCTTCGCGGAGAGGAGAGAGATCAACTCCGGCACTTCTCGCGGCAGTGCATAGTGGATTTATGAAAAAATTATCAACTGGGGGTGTTTGCTCGACTCTCATACAACATGCTCTTCCTGTGGCCGTGTACCAGCGACACAGATGACTAGGTAGAGCCTGTCCGCAAATACGAATAGCGCGGTAATACGGCGATTTTGAGTAGAAAGTAGTAGGGCATAAGAGTCGAAAACGTCTCTTATGCCCTGAATTAGTTTGTTATAATGCTCGTGATTTTGCAGAAAACGGGCACAAACTATGATTGATATAACTCCGCAACTAGCTCTTCGTCCAGAGTTATCGACAGTTATCGGTAACATTGACTACACAAGATTCGCGGCTGAGCTTGCCCGAATCGAGGAGCTTTTGGTGATGAGCGGAGTCGAGCGCGAGTTTATTGAGCGCAGCGCGATACAATTCATAGCGCGCGGTGTGACTGCTGGCACTGCGGTGAACAACATGCTCCTTGGACGGTATAAGGCGCGCTCGGTTGTGGCGTTACGCAGCATGATTTTAATGGGCATACTTGGGGAAGACTTCCGCGGCATGAGCTGCCGATTGGCAGAGTGCCAGCTTTTCCGGCATTTTTGTGGACTTGAATGCCTTGGACCGATTCGTGTTCCATCCAAGAGCACGTTGCAAGAGTATTCGCAGTGGTTGCCCAAAGAAGAGATGCGGGAGGTTATCGGGAAGCTGCTACGTGCAGCCGGGGAAGGAAAGTCTGCGCTTGAGCTTGCTAACGACCTAGAGCTTGATCGGGGATTGATCGATACCACGTGTGTTAGGGCCAATATGCATTTTCCTGTCGATTGGGTTCTATTGCGTGATGCAGTGCGCACGTTAATGAAGGCAACAGCACTCATTCGCAAGCACGGCTTGAAGTCGCGGATGGAAGAGCCTCAGGAGTTCCT
>JAYVGZ010000340.1:0-4117 GCA_043771805.1 Pseudomonadota bacterium | reverse complement strand
GGTGTATTCTGAGATAGGCGCCCAGGTAGTAAGTGGCGCGCGGATGCGCGCAAAAGCAGCAAAAATACTAGGGAGGCGGGCAATAATGTTCGGGGTAGTCGTACCCTATTCTTCCGCCTCCTTAGTAAATCACCGCCAAAGTAACCTCGTCCTACTTCTTCCCTTTAGAAGATTTCTTCGAAGTAGCGCCAGAGGTGGACTTCTTCGCTGGTGCACCCTTCGTCGATGTCTCAGCAATACTCTTAGGCGCCTTCTTTGCCGAGGAAGCTTTCGCAATGGGAGCTACGATTTTAGCTGCTCTCTTTGTGCCCTCTGACTTGGAGCTCTCTGAATTTTTTTGCGGAGCTGCTTTCTTACTCCCTACAGTCGAGCGACTAGCTTTCTCGAGCTTTCCCTTTTCACTCGCAACCTTTGAGGCTACTCCCTTCTTCGCATCCAGATGTTTTGAGAATGCAGTCCTCGTGTCTTTTTTTGGATCGCGCACAACCTGAATCTCTTGGTGAGTGATCTGTACCTGCGTCTCAGTTGCTGCTACCGGCTCGCGCTCGATAACGGGAGCGAGCGTACCATCAGGTTGAAGGATAGGTCTTGGCTTCGGCCCACGCATGCGATACCGAGCAGCTGTAGCTTTCGGTGCCAGAGCAGGCGCCACCGCTGCTGGTGCGGCCTCCCCTGCCTTCGGGTCATGCAAGAGAATACGCGTGTTATCCAAACGGGCCATGGTATCCGGTATCTGGTCTGGAGTGGATAACCAGGTCACGCCATTGAGGCTGTACAGAGTAACGGTCTGGCCATTAATGACCACCTTTTTACTCATGTACTGGGGTTGAGTCTGCTCTTGTGTGCTTTCTCGGGCTGTCATACGAGTTTTTCCGCTTCAAAACGGCATTTCTCATGCACTTCGTTTCTGCCCCGATTCGCCTACTCCAGCCTATCTGGGTTAGCAAGGGGCTTACGATTTTAGATGCGGTGAGAACCAGTTTCGATTGTGTTGGTCAGATTGATTTTGGGCAGTTTTTCTAGTAAATCTTCGCCATGTCGGACTCAGTTGGCTCCTCTTCTGCTCAATTCTCAATTTTCAACCCCCCAGTCAGTGCCTCACCAGTCAGTGCCTCACCAGTCAATTCCTCAAGTTCGGCGTTACCGTACGGCTCTCCTTCCCCGACCAATGCTCCATCTGCTCCACATTTCGATCACAAAGAGCTCAATATCACCTGGCCGAAACAGGTCACCGAGCTGCACGTGCACCTTGGTGGATCAGTTCCTCTTTATCGCCTCTGGGAGATCGCCATCGACCGCGGAATTCGAGGAATCGGCTCTGGGTACGAGGAGTTTGTCAGTCTCCTAAAGATACAAGATGGCAAGGTGCACGACCTCGACAGCTACCTTGAGGTGTACGACAAGATTGAGCTGATTCAGTCAGGGCCTGCTTCGGTCCGAGAAAGCATCATCATTGCCATTCACCGTGCCTACCGAACGGGTGGCATGGTGAAACTAGGCCCCGGAGGGGAAGGCGGCTCCCCTGAGGCGCTCTTTGCCATCGGTAGACTCGAGATTCGGTGGAATCCGATGAAGCGAACTGGGGCAGTCTTCCTTAAAGGAAGCCACGCCGGCCTCTACGACGTAGACCGCGTCATCAAAGCTGGGGTCAATGCAGTGGAAGAGGTCGAGATCGGCTTCCGTGATCAGATCCAAGTCGGCCACATTTTCTGTTTCGGTAGAGATATGACCTTCGAGGCGAACATGGCCCTTGCTCGCAAGACACGGCTCTGGCGTGAGCGCACCAAGAAGATTATCGGTATCGACCTCGCCGGACACGAATCAGTAAACCCACTCTCATCCCCGCGAAAGCTTGAAGAGATGAGGATCATATTTGACGAGGCAGGCCCCGGGCTCGGTCGCACCGTGCATGTGGGCGAAACTCCGCACGTTGATATTGATACATTCATCCGTACGATTGAAGTCTTGAATCCCGTCCGAGTGGGTCACCCCATTAGCGCGGTACGCGCCTTATGGAATAACAAGGACGACAGAGGCATGAAACTGCTCCAGGAGCGGGGCATCGTGTGTGAGCTTTGCGTTAAGTCAAACCTACTCACCGGTGCCGTTAAGGATATTCAAGAGTACGGGCGGTTCATCAACACCCTTGACGAGTTCGGCATCGGGTACACTTTCTCGACTGATGCGCCGTCGCTTCAAGGCACCTCATTGGCGGAAGAGTTACTTATGCTTCTCTCCGCTGGCGCTGCTACACCGGACCAGGTGCTGAGAGCATTGAAAACTGCCGAGACGGCGAGTTTTCTCCCTTTGAAACTGCCGTCGTAGGGGAGCCACCTTCAGGGTAGAGGACCTTCGGTACAACCGAATTCCGGGCGCACTTCAGCGCCACGACCCGTATGCCGCAATTAATTGAGGCCTAACAGTCGATACACTCACACCAAACACACTCTTACCTTGTAAAAAACGGTCTCCGTAGCTTATTGTACTGGTGGTTATACGGTCTTGGAGCGGCACACTTCTTAGTCTTTCCGGCCGATGATTACCACGTTTCACAAGGTGACTTAATGAGTTTTGACCAGGTACTTTCTCAACTTTGGACTAGAAAATCCCCCCCTACAGACGCGGCGCTCGCAGCCCGAAAAACAAAGATCATCGCCACCCTCGGTCCAGCCTCGCGCGGCCCCGAGAAGATTCGCGCCCTGATTCAGGCCGGCGCTAATGTGTTCCGGCTCAACTTTTCACACGGTAGCCATGAAGAGCATCTCGCGGTTCTCCACGATGTTCGAAAAATCGCGACTGAAATGGGGGCCTGGGTTGCCGTGCTCCAAGATCTCTCGGGACCAAAGATCCGGATCTCAAATGTTGAGGGCGACTTTTGTCCGATCGCTGACAATGACCCGATCGAGCTGCGAGTGGCAGACGGTTCTCTCTCTAACGCAAAGGCAATCTACGTAGAGACGGTTAACCCACTCAAGGTTCTCGAGCCAGGGCAACACGTGCTCCTCGCTGATGGCTTGTTGGAGCTGGCGTGCGACTCAGTATCAAGCGACCACGTCAAATGTACCGTGGTAAAGGGCGGCCGAATTCGCTCGCGAGTTGGAATTGCTTTTCCAGATAGTGTTGTCGACCTTCCAGCGACCACAAAGAAAGACCTCACCGATCTCGAGTGGGGTATAAAGAACGGCGTCGACTACGTCGCGATTTCGTTCGTACGAACAGCTGACGATGTCATTAAGCTAAGAAAAGTAATCACCGAGCAGGGTGCTGAAATAGGAATTATTGCGAAGATCGAAAGGCGCGCAGCGCTTGAAAACATCGATGACATTATCAAAGCCTCAGATGGCTTGATGGTGGCCCGAGGTGACCTTGGTCTTGAAGTGCCACTCGAGCAGCTTCCGATGTTGCAGAAGCGCTTAATCGAAGAGTCAAACCTACGCGGTGTTCCCGTAATCGTCGCTACTCAGATGATGCATTCGATGATTACCTCCGTGCGACCAAGCCGTGCTGAAGTTTCTGATATTGCGGCAGCCGTTATGGGCGGAGCTGATGCGGTCATGCTCTCTGACGAGACTGCTATCGGCGAACATCCGGCAGAGTGTGTAAAGTACCTCTCTCGTATATCGCTCGCGGCAGAGCGAACTTTTGCTTTCGAGGAGTACAAATTGCGGCTTCGGACCGATGAAGATCACCTCCCAGTCCCCGACTCTATCGCTTATGCCGCTTGCGCTGCCTCTATCAAGGTATCGGCCTCAGCGATAATCGCTTGTACCGAAACCGGCACATCAGTTCGCCTCCTTGCTAAGTACCGGCCTCAGCAACCGTTGTACGGAGTCTCTCGTAAAGAGACGACGCTCCGTCGTATGGCGTTGTATTGGGGCGTTCACGCGATCTCATTTTCATCAGCCGAGAATCATGTTGAAGAGATCGATTCAGCTCTGCGCGTTGTGCAAGAGCGTGAGGGTATGCCAAATGGATCGCGGGTTGTTGTAACAGGAGGACGGTTTACCCGCACTCCGGGTGCAACGTCAGTTGTTGAAGTACGAGAGATGAACTACCGATAAAGGAGTTGATGTATGGGGTTTGAAGATTACGTTTCCGAGTCTGAGGCTACATCTCG
>JAYVGZ010000339.1:0-9122 GCA_043771805.1 Pseudomonadota bacterium | reverse complement strand
GGGAAACTTCGCCGGGATAGTTAGTGAGGCCGTAGCACCAGCCCTCTATTTCGATGTCGAATACTTCGTCGTATCGGTCTTTAACGGGGAACATACGGTTTCCTAAACAGTCGGCTCGGGGTACCTAACGATATTTCGTACCGCCCCCGGCTACCGGTTCTGTAGCTTGTGTCCGTGAACTTGTACCCGTGAACCTGGCCTGCCTACTACGCCGCTTGGGCCATCGGATCGAACGGGATTATTTCGGTCACGTCGTATCGGTTAAGGACATGTCGAGGAATTACGAGAGGTTGCTTCACGTTATTATCAGAGACCTGCTCTGCTAAGCATTTTTCTACAATTGAATTAACTATATAGCCCACTACCTCAGCTTGAATGGCGTCGAAGACTCCGACGTTTTGGAGCGAAAGAGGGTCGCCAGAGAGCTGCTGAAGTTTAGGGTCTTTCCGCGCCTCGGCTGCAATCAGGAGCATCTGGATATCGGTCGTGGCAGGGTGCACCCCTCTTACACCGAGGCGAGCAAGTTGCTGAGTTGGTGACGACATCCCACGCGACGACTGCAACGCATCGAACGCTGCCGCTAACTCAATTCTTTCAGACAGCTTTGCAGCGTATTGCCCCGTGCGAATCCCGTACGTGTCTGGAGCTGGCTGCATAAGCTGGTCGAGGCCGTCTTCTCGCCCGCGCTTGTTGCCAGAGATAATTGGTGTTGAGTCACTCTTCATAGCGGTCAGATGAACTTACGTTGCTCTTTTCCGAGATTACAGCTTTTACCTCTTGTAAACAAACGGCGGAACTCACTTTAAAGTTATGAATTCCGCGTTCCTATACGTGCTGTAAGGAACAAAAAAACCTCGTATGCTCTCATTTCGCCTGATCGAAACTCGCAAAGAGAGGAAGAATCGGCAGGGTACCGCCGACCATGGAGTGCGCCCGCGCAACCTGAACTCGGTTACTATCGGCGTTCCAAGGCTAAATGGATGAAGCCTAGCGGACTTTAAACAACCACCCCTCGATGTCCCCTACACAATCCCCATGCTAAGGTACCGCCGATATGAGAATTTCCGTCCAGCCACCCACCTACCGTTGGAAAGGCGTAATTGTAGCCTTTTGCATTCTTATCGCATGGTCCTCATTAATGCTCGTCGCCCTCACGGCTCCAACCGTGCCGTTCTGGTTCATTTTGGCTGCAGTGCCACTTTTGACTTTTTTGTATGTCGGCCTCTTCATTACGGCCCACGACTCAATGCACGGCCTGGTCGCCCCGAGTCACCCGCACATTAACCGGGGGATTGGCGCACTCGCAGTGAACTTGTACGCCCTCTTCTCATTCGACCTTCTCCTTGCAGAGCACAAGCGGCACCACAACCAACCTGGCAGCTCGAGTGATCCGGATTTTCATCGCGAAGCGCACTCGTCTTTCCTGGCGTGGTATTTTCACTTTATGTTGCATTACGTAACCATCTGGCAACTCGTAAAGATCGCGGTGGTTGTAAACACCCTCACTTACTTTGGAGGGGTAGAAACTGAGCGAATCCTCACCTTCTTTGCGCTGCCCGCACTTTTAAGCTCACTACAACTCTTCTTCTTCGGCACCTATCTCCCTCATCGGCGAACAGGGGAAGCCTTTAAGGATCGACACAACGCGCGCTCGAGCGCATTCGCGGAGTGGTTCTCGTTTATCAGCTGTTACCATTTCGGATACCACTGGGAGCACCACGAGTATCCGTTCGTACCGTGGTGGGGATTGCCCGCGGTGCGCCGATTGAATCCTTCAGAGCATACGATTAGTGGTTAAGGTTTATGGGTAATGTCGCAGTCATTGGCGGTGGAGTGGCAGGCTTGGCAGCGGCGTGCGCGCTAGCAAAAGACGCACAGCACCGGGTCACGTTATACGAAAAGAATTCCTCACTTGGCGGGCGTGGACGATCGTTTTCAGCGAACGGTTTTACCTTTGACATGGGTCCTAGCTGGTACTGGATGCCGGATATCTTCGAGGATTTCTTCGCTGCCTTTGGAGCTACGTCAAGTGAGTTCTATGAGCTAAAGCGACTCGATCCGGCCTTTCGATTGGTATTCTCTCACGAGGATGTTCTCGATATCCCAGGTACCGAACAGGGCATCGTTGATCTCTGCTCTCGACTTGAACCTGGTGCCGGTGCCCGGCTCACTACTTTCTTTGAAGAAGCGAAGATTAAGTATGAAATTGGTGTAAAGGCGCTCGCGTACAAGCCGTGTCGGTCGCTTACTGAATTTCTCGACCTACGTCTCATAAAGAACCTGCACCGTCTGCATCTCCTGAAGCGATTCGATCGGTACGTGGCATCATTTTTCACAGACCGAAGGCTTCGAACCTTGATGGAGTTCCCTATCCTCTTCCTTGGGACGTTACCCAGCACCACACCAGCCATGTACAGTTTTATGAACTACGGCGGCTTCGCGGGTGGTACCTGGTATCCTCAAGGGGGGATGATCAGGATTGCGCTTGCAATGGAGGAGTTGGCAAAGAGGCTCCGGGTAGAGGTACATACAGAAAGTGCGGTTACCGCTATTCGAGTCAGCAACTGTCGAGCCGAAGCGATAACCGTTAACGGGGTGGCGCAGCAAACAGATGGAATCGTTGCGAGTGCCGACTACAGTCACGTGGACCAAATGCTTCTCCCAACAGAAAGTAGGCGGTACACCACTGAGTACTGGAACAAGCGGGTGCTCGCCCCGTCTTCATACATACTGTACCTCGGCCTCTCTTGTCAGGTAGAGCGGCTACTTCACCACACCCTCTTCTTTGACGCAGATTTTCCGCGGCACTCACGAGACCTAACAACTGCTCCGCGTTGGCCGGAAGACCCCCTGTTCTACGTTAGCTGCCCCTCCAAAACCGACCCGTCAGTGGCCCCCGAAGGAGCTGAGAACCTCTTTATTCTTGTTCCGTTAGCTGCCGGGTTACCCGATACCCCCGAGCTCCGCGCCGCCCTTCGAGACAAAGTGTTGACTCGGCTTGAACGTTTCACAGGGTGTGACATTCGCAATCACACGGTTTTTGAGCGCGGGTACTGCATTTCTGATTTTCAGAATGACTACAATGCCCTTAAAGGAAATGCCTACGGGCTCGCAAATACGTTAAGGCAGACAGCGATTGGGAAGCCTCAAATGATAAGCTCGAAGGTGAAAAATCTCGTTTATGCTGGCCAACTGACCGTTCCTGGGCCGGGCTTGCCTCCCTCGCTAATCTCTGGTCAGATCGCTGCGAAAGAGTTGACTCGCCTGTTAATGAGGTAATCGTTGAGCGAACTGTACGATCGCAGCACACTTGAATGTAGCCGCACTATCACGCGCAACTACAGCACGAGCTTTTCGTTGGCCTCGTCGCTGCTTGCCCGTCCAATGCGGCAGGCTATCTATGCGATCTACGGCTTCGTGCGGTTAGCGGATGAGATAGTCGATACCTTCCACGATAACGAGCCAGAACGTTTGCTTCGAGAGTTTGAGGAACAGGCGAAGGATGCAATCACTCGGGGTATTAGCCTGAACCCAATTCTCCACAGCTTCCAACTGTGCGTGCGAAAGTATTCAATTGAGTGGGAGTTAATTGACGCGTTTCTTCTGAGCATGAAGGCGGACCTTGGGAAGAAAGCTCATGACCAGAGCTCGTTTGATACCTACGTGTACGGATCGGCTGAAGTTGTGGGATTAATGTGTCTTCGGGTGTTCGTTAATGGCGATGCAGCCACCTACCAGAGGCTCACGCCTTCGGCGCGCGCACTTGGGTCTGCCTTCCAGCAGGTTAATTTCTTACGAGATCTTCGTGACGACTACGAAGGGTTGGGGCGATCCTATTTTCCACAGGTAACACCATCCAATATCGCCGACCAAGATCGGCTCAAGATTGAAGCAGCTATTGAAGAATGCTTCAACCACGCGCTCACGGGGATTCGTGAACTCCCGCCTGGCGCACGACTCGGAGTATATGTAGCGTACAGATACTACCTTTCACTCTTCGGAAAGCTTCGCGCACTGCCGACGGAGCAGTTAATGAAAAATCGCGTTCGAATCAACGATGCCATGAAGCTAGGCATCTTGTTTCGTTCGTGGTTACGGTATCAGGTTAATGCACTATGAAATATCAATCGTTTTTTCTTCCCCTCTTTGCTGCAGTCATCATTCCCACGGTGACCGTTCAATGTGAAACAGGCACCGAATTAAGGGAGGAGTACTACAAGGCGATCGATGATTCCGATGTCGCCGACTCATTTTACGAAAAGATGGAGAAAGTTACGGACGCAGCATCACCACGCGAAATTGGTTACAAAGGGCTCGCCTCACTTGTGCAGTCGAAGCACTCTTACAACCCAATCAATAAGATGCGCTACTTCTCAGAGGGTAGAGATCTCCTTGATTCCGCAATTACGAAAGATCCGAACAACGTAGAGCTCCGCTTCTTCCGATTTACCGTGCAAGACAATGCACCCTTCTTCCTTAGTTACGGTAGCGACAAGGAGTCAGACCGCGCAGTATTTATCGCCTTTGTCAGCGATTCAATCCGTGCGGCCACTGAGCCAGATCTCGCAAAGAGAATCCAAGAGTATTTAAAGGAGAATGGCTAGTGTCCGTTGTATTGATCAGCAACATTGCAATATTCGTTGCAACATTCCTCGGTATGGAGTGGGTTGGCTGGTTAACGCACCGCTACATCATGCACGGCCCCTTATGGTTTCTCCACGCTGATCACCACGACCCAAAGCATGAGCATCCACTCCAGAAAAACGACCTCTTTATCATCCTCTTCTCGCTTCCGGGAATCTTGCTGATATATTTTGGAACACAAAGCGGGTTGAGTTCTCCTCTCCTGTGGGCCGGTATCGGAGTCTCCGTGTACGGAGTAGCCTACTTCTTCGTTCACGAAGGGGTTATCCACCGCCGAGTGCGATCGATTCCAACCGCAAACCACCCGTATTTCGTCGCCCTGCGCCGAGCACACGGCGCACACCACGGCAGCCGTGAGCGTACAGGCGGTATCTGCTTCGGGATGCTGCTCGTACCATTGAGATACTTCCGAGATGCGTGGAGCCACACCCCGCAGTCTAAGAGTCACTCGTGAACTACACCTATCTTCTTATTGATGCTGCCTCGCTGAGCGTTCCCTTTGCTTTCTCTTTCCATCCTCGTATCCGGTTTTATCGGGTGTGGTGCGCGGCGCTTCCAGCCATCGCTGTGACTGCCCTCGTCTTTTTACTGTGGGATGCCCTTTTCACTTCCTGGGGCGTGTGGGGATTTAATCCCCGTTACCTCACAGGAATCTCGGTGGGAAATCTCCCCGTAGAGGAGGTCCTCTTTTTTTTCTGTATTCCCTACTCATGCCTCTTTACTCACTACTCGTTTAGGGTTCTACGACCTGCCAAAGTGCCATCAAAAGATGAACGGTCAGATGGATTGTCACTTGCCGTTGTGGCGCTCATGCTCGGTGCGCTTTTTCATGACCGACTGTATACCTTCTCAGCGGCCTTATCTGTCGTTTTTCTCCTACTGATTAACGGCCAATTTGTGCGCCGCGTGCACGTGCGGCCATTCCTCTCGACTTACGTTGTGCTGCTGTTACCATTCTTTATCGCAAACGGAATTCTCACCGGCACCGGTATCCCCGAAGAAGTTGTCTGGTACAACGATACAGAAAATGTGGGCCTGCGGGTTGGCACTATTCCCGTGGAAGATTTCTTATACGGATTTTCGATGATCCTCATGAATGTGCTCCTGTTCGAGCAATTTCTGCCAAAGGCTCCTGAGTTGAAATGAAGATCGCCGTATTTCCGTTCCCTCTGTTAGCACATTACCTGCGATGCGCAGAGCTGCTTCGTGAACACCAGGGCAATCACCAGATCTTTTTTGCGGGGAGCAATGACGCGGCGACTATCGTTGAGCGTATGGGATTTGAGCTCTTTCAAAGCGATAATTTCGACCCTGCCACTGTGCTGGAACACTCACACCGATTCGATTTCGGATGGCTCACCGAGTCGGCGATCCTGCGAGTACTTGAGAGTCAGATTTCAAGTATCAAACAGCTCTCTCCCGATCTCATTATTAGTGATGCCTCTCAAGTGACGCGCATGGCAGCCGAGTTCTGCAACGTGAAGCACCTTTCTTTAGTGAATGCGTACATGACTCGCTACTACGCCGAAACGCGCGGGCTCCCCGAGGGCCATCCGGCCAAAAAATATGAATCACAGACACCAAAGCCGATCTTTAATTGGATGACGCGCATAGCAGAGAGCATGGCGATGAAGAAGGTTCATAAACCTTTCCTCTCGCTTCGTAAAAAATTTGAACTACCCGTCACACAGCGTTACCTTGACGAATATGAGGGAGACATAGTGGGTATTCTTGATGCACCCGAAGTCTTTCCCCTTCATCGAGCACCAAAGCACTATGTACCGCTTGGGCCTGTCTATTACGATTCAACCCCGCTGCGTGCCGCTCCCCCGAACTCCCTCTCCCGTATTATTGTTACGCTCGGCAGCAGTGGGGAGTGGCCTCAGATTGAGCTACTTGACGATCCTGTCTTCCATTCATTCCAAGTGGTCGCCTTGGGGAAGGCTGGCCCGCTCTTGCGCGGGTCGCACATCGAACGAATTCCGTTTGCAGAACCAGATCAAATACTACCAGGAGCAAAAGCAGTGATTTGTCATGGGGGAAATGGCTCGATTTATCAGGCACTCTCTTACGGCGTTCCCGTGCTGTGTCACCCTAGTATGTTTGAACAGGAGTGGAATGTTGCTCGGTTTGAGGCGCTTGGACTGGTACGCCGTATTCCAACAAACCTATCACCGGTAGAGCTCTTGCAGTTGATTGAAGAGGGCAACAAACCTGCGGGCTTTGGTCATCCCTCTACCCTTTCCTTGCCGAAAAACTATTCACTTCACCCCGCAAAAAAACGGTTTGGCGAGGT
The DNA here is from genome assembly GCA_043771805.1 of Pseudomonadota bacterium. Taxonomy (GTDB): domain Bacteria; phylum Bdellovibrionota_C; class UBA2361; order UBA2361; family OMII01; genus JAYVGZ01. Next base: position 2,182 of record JAYVGZ010000339.1, on the reverse strand, counting down.
GTTGCGCGAGGTAACTTCGGCATGTTCAGATGACGGTTCAAAGAGGCAACCTTCGTATTCTGGTTACAACAAGTGAAGTATTTCAAATATCACGGACTCGGAAACGACTACATCGTTCTTAAGCAGTCCGACCTTACGGCTCCACTCACCCCCACACAGATCGTCAGGATCTGTCACCGTAATTACGGAGTTGGCGGTGACGGACTTCTGTTGCTTGAAGGGGAAGCAAACGGCCGTTTCATCGTGCACGTCTTTAATCCCGATGGAAGTGAAGCCGAGAACAGCGGCAACGGCATGCGAATCATGTCACGGTACCTGTATGATGTGGGACTTGTGAAGCGAGAGCCATTCGACCTTCTCGTGAAGGGAGAGCGTAAAGTCACCGCTCAAATCTTCGATCCAGGTGAAGCCATAGAAGTAGAGATGGGTAAAGCCTCGTTCTTGAGTAGTGAAATTCCGGTGGTCGGCCCTCTTCGTGAAGTCCTCAATGAGAAGATAGAGCTCCTCGGAGAGACACTCACCTACAGCTGCGTTAACGTCGGAAATCCCCACTGTGTGGTTTTTGGTAGAACGACGCTCAAGGAGGATGCGTTGACCTTCGGGCCGCTGCTTGAGGTACACGAGCGGTTTCCCCGTAAGAGTAACGTTCAGTTTGCACACGTCATCGACCGACGGAACATTCGGCTTGAAATTTGGGAACGCGGTGCAGGGTATACTCTTGCTTCGGGGTCAAGTGCGAGCGCGGTATCGAGTATCGCGCGGAGACTTAACTACGTGGATGACATCGTTACTATGCATATGGCTGGTGGCACACTTCAGATGAAGATACGTTCTGATTTCTCGATTAATTTGCGCGGTCCTGTGACGAAGGTGGCGGAGGGGGAGATCGATGGTGCGATGTTTTTGTGGGGGCAGGCCATCTGCTAACAGTTTGGGATATTTATGGATTTATTTGTCATCCTGAAGATGAAAAATGCCTTGCAAAGGCACCTGTATGTAATTACAATGTAATTACTATGAAAGCTAAAATAATTGATATTGGCAACTCAAAAGGCATACGGTTACCAAAGAGCCTGTTAGAACAGCTTGGGTTCGAAAGTGAGGTTCAACTTGAAGTAACTAAAGAGGGATTGATCATCAAACCATCACATACTGCTCGATTTGATTGGGCGAAGTCATTCCACGCGATGGCACAGGCTGGAGACGACAAGCTTCTTGATGATTATACTCCGACATCCTGGGATATAGAGGAATGGGAATGGAAGTAAAACGCTTTGAAGTATTTCTCATTAACCTGGATCCAACAATAGGGCATGAGATCAAAAAAACTCGTCCTTGCCTGATAATTTCTCCCGACGAAATGAATCACTTTATTTCGACTGTGATTATTGCTCCTATGACAGCTAAATCGAGAAAATATCCAACCAGAGTACTATGTAAATTCAAGGGTAAGTCCGGAGATATCGTTTTGGATCAGATTCGGGCCGTGGACAAGAGACGACTTGTTAAAAGGCTTGGTGCTATCGACCCCTCTGCCCAACGAAAGACACTGGCAGTTCTTCAAGAGATGTTCACGTTTTAATCGGATAAAGTTTTTGCGACCTCACCGAGCGCAGCGAAGGTAGAGGTGTTTCCAAATTTGTGTACGCCCGGAATGGGGCTGAACTTCAAGGTGACTCGCCTTTCCTGGAAGCTCCCGCGAGCGAGAAGTCCTTTACGAATGAATCACCCGCTAACTTGATGAAGTCCATTATCCTAGAAGCGGCAGTTACTACCGAGCCGGATGAATAGGCGACGAATAATATATGCTTGACGCTCCTGTCGACAAAATCTCGCTTAACTCCACCCATTAGTAGAAATTCATCGATACGTGCAAGCTCACTGAGCATCTTCGTGTAATCAACTCTAGAAATGAGAAAGCTGCGCCAAAATAAACTCTTCGCGAAATAGGAATATTTACTACAACAACTTTTTTTCACTTGACACCGCTTTCGGTGAAATCTTAGCGGCCCTCGCAGGTCTCACACAAAACAGCAGCATGTAAGGCATAGTGTACACCACGCAATCGAAAATCGCAGCTCGGTTTTTTCACGACCTAGCCTCGTATCTCGCAACGTGGTGCATTGAGCGAACCCGAAAAATCGTGTGGTACACTTCTGCCATGAAAAACACACTACACGCT
>JAYVGZ010000338.1:0-21670 GCA_043771805.1 Pseudomonadota bacterium | reverse complement strand
CAGAGCTGTTCCACCGACCATCACGTGGGGTGACAGTGATATCAGTTCGACCACTGGGTCGACATCATCAACAAGGAGCGGGCGCACGAGAACGGATGTATTGCCCCACACGGAATCATCCGTCACTGAAATCGAGAGTTCGGCTGGGCCTTGGCCGAGCTTTAACCTCGCTAAATCTAGGGAAAGAGGCTCTTTATGCGAGGCTAGCCGCTCAAGCTGGCGATCGAAGAGAAGAATCGAAGTTTCACCCTGGCGCACGTATCCTTCTATCCGACGTAACCCACTTCCTTCATCCGCGACCGTGACAACAAAATCAACTGCCGCTTTGCTCAAGGTAGAGCTAGTTGGGGAGACTGAGATTAGCGGCGGCGCAAGCTCAATCCCCAGCCCTGAGATGCGCAGAAAACTGCCCGCTAAAATCACTCCAATTACGCCGGTCAAGAAAAGCTTCAAAATCAGCCGGCTGCTTAGAATGCGGCTGCCGACTGGTGAGATCTTCCCGAACGGGCCGTCAGCAGGTTCTTTCATTGTATTCATGATCGTCTGACTTAATTTGAATCAACCCACTCTTGTAACTCAACTCCCATTTGAGTCGAAAGGAAGACTTTTAGCCGCTCTTTAAGTTTATTCTCAATCTGTCGCACGCGCTCTTTGCTCAAGGAGAGCCGGTCTGAAATCTCTTGGAGCGTCAATTTCTCTTCGTCCAAGATTCGGCCGTGAAAAATCAATTTTTCTTTCTCGGTCAAGCCGCCCTCAAAGTTCGCAACTGAGCGGTGAAGCAGCTGTCGCATCTCCTTACGCGCCATCAGATCTTCGGCAGATTCCCTATCGCTAGGAAGAAGCGAAAGAAGGCTGCTGTCGGAGTCGTCCTGCAACGGAGCGTCGACACTTACATCGGGGCCATTGAGGCGTTGCGTCATTTCGACAACATCGCCCTCTCGTACATCAAGCTTCTCTGCGAGGAGCCTGGCAGATGGGTAGATCCCTTCACGCTCTAGCCGCTCACTTTCTTTTTTAAGATTAAAGAACAGCTTTCGCTGCGCTTGCGTAGTTCCAATCTTTACTAAGCGCCAGTTAGCGATGATGTACCGAATGATGTAAGCGCGAATCCACCAGACTGCATAAGAAGGGAAGCGCACTCCGCGGTAGGGATCAAAATTTTTGACTGCTTCCATGAGGCCAATGTTTCCCTCCTGGATGAGATCGAGGAGGTTTCGGGCTACACGTTCATAATCACGCGCCAATTTAACAACTAGCCACAAATTCGTTGAAACTAGTCGGTAGGCAGAATCTGAGCTTTTCGTCTTCTGGTACTCCAGTGCGACCTCGTGCTCCTCCTCGCGCGAGAGGGGCTTAAATCGCCGAATCTCTGATAAGTAGGCATCCAGAGGGCTGTAGGGAACGAGCGCCCGTCCCTTTGCTCCCCGCTCATCGGAGGAGCGGGGCGGAGACTCGGCCTCCGGAAACTCAGCGGCGGAGACATCCACAACAACTACGTCCCCCTCTTCCTCCGTAATCAGCGCAGGTGTAACGACAGTTGAATCTTCGGGCGCCAACACCTCTATCTCTGGCTCATGAGCAATCGTCTCAGGCTTCTTTTTGCCCTTCAAAGCTCTCTGTTTTTCGGTCGTTTTCTTAAGTTCTTTTGGCACGTTATCCCAAGTTACTGTCGATGCTTGCTGCAACCCGAGTGTACACTTGAAAGCACTCAATAATCCACCCACAGCACAATTAATGAAGCTCTCATAGTGGCCTTCTTCTCGGTGCGGCGAAGGCCTCCTCAACGTTGCCCTTCAGTACCAAGCCGAAAGTGACGATCCAATAACCGGGAATCAGTGGGCAGTGACGCACCGCTGGGGGATTTACTCACATGGCGACATCGCGCATCGGCGACGTATTGGTAAAGGCCGGTCTCATGACCGCTGAACAGCTAGCTCAAGCCGCGCAAGCTCAAAATGCCGGCGGGGGCGCTCTCTCTCATTATATAGTCCAACTTGGCTTCCTCTCCGAGGGGGACCTTCTTCAAACCATCGCGCGGCACTACGGCGTTCCCGTCGTTGAGCTCGTGAACATGTCGATTGAAAGCAGCACTCTCGAGCTGGTTCCTCACAGCTTGGCGTCGAAGCATGGCCTCATGCCGATCGTAAAGCGAGATAACACTCTGACGGTGGCGATGAGCGATCCTTCAAACATCACGGCGCTCAATGACATAAAGTTCATTACTGGACTCGATATTCAGATGTGCGTGGCGAGCGCCGGAGACATTAAACTCCTTCAAGAAAAGCACTACGAAGGTGCTGTCTCATACGACAGCATCATAAGCGATATCGCTGACGCCGAGAGCGTTGAAGTAATCGACACCTCAGAGAATATTGATGTTGGTGCGCTAGAAAGGGCGACCGAAGATGCTCCTGTGGTGAAGCTCGTCAATGCAGTGCTGACGGATGCGATTAAGAAGGGAGCGTCAGATATTCATATTGAGCCCTATGAAAAGGTATTCCGAGTCAGGTTTCGAATAGACGGAGTTCTATACGAGATCATGAAACCACCCCCTAAGTTAAAAAACGCCATCACCTCGCGCTTGAAGATCATGTCCGATCTCGACATTGCTGAGCGACGACTTCCACAAGATGGGCGTATTAAATTGAAGCTCGGTAACGGTCGAGAGATGGATTTTCGAGTCAACGTGCTCCCTACCCTATTCGGTGAGAAAGTCGTACTGCGGCTACTCGACAAATCAAATCTACAGCTCGACATGACGAAACTTGGGTTCGAGCCGAAGCAGCTCTTGGACTTTCAAGAAGCAATCGCTAAGCCGCATGGAATGGTACTCGTGACCGGCCCAACGGGCTCAGGTAAAACCACCTCTCTTTACTCTGCACTCGCGGAGCTGAACAAGACCACCACAAATATCAGCACAGCCGAGGATCCTGTTGAGTTCAACCTCGCGGGGATAAATCAGGCCCAAATGCATGATGATATTGGATTCAATTTCGCCTCGGCACTGCGAGCATTCTTGCGCCAAGATCCGGATGTGATCATGGTCGGAGAGGTTAGAGATTATGAGACCGCTGAGATTGCGATCAAGGCATCGCTTACAGGACACTTAGTGCTCTCCACACTCCATACTAACGATGCCCCATCAACAATCAATCGACTGCTGAACATGGGTGTTGAACCGTTCTTAGTCGCTAGCTCGATCAATTTAATTGTAGCTCAGCGGCTCGCGCGACGAGTATGCAACGAATGCGCTGAGACTGTCTCGGTTAATCCCGAGGTACTCGTGAACGTCGGCATACCTGCGACCGAAGCGCGCCACATTCAGGTCCGCCAGGGAAAGGGGTGTCAGCGATGCGCAAACACCGGCTACAAAGGGCGGATAGCTCTGTACGAAGTCATGCCCATGTACGACGAAATTCGAGAATTCATCCTCAATGGGGCCTCCGCTGCAGAGATTAAGCGCGAGGCAATGCGACTCGGAATGATGAGCTTAAGACAGTCAGGCTTGATGCGCCTCAAAGAAGGCGTTACCACGATCGAAGAAGTACTGCGTGTTACAGCTGCTGACTAAATCAGAGGACTCCCTAAATTTCCCAAGTTTCTGGAGATCTCCACAAGCGAGACAAGAGCAGCTGGCGCTCATAAATGAGCTCTTTAGGAAGGCGATCATAGAGATTAACGAGTAACTCTTCATGTGAAAGTACTTCGCGCTTCCATCCCTCTCGATTTACCGACATCAGCTTTCCGAAGTCTTCGTGAGAGAGCGTAAGTCCACTTCGGTTAAAGTCCTCATAACGCGGCATCCACCCAAGCGGACTTTCAACAGAGTATCCGCGACCATTTACACGACTCGTAATCCACTCAATAACTCTCATATTTTCGCCGAAGCCCGGCCACATGAATTTTCCTTGGTCGTCCTTGCGGAACCAATTGACTAAGAAAATCCGAGGCGGCTCGGTAAGAGTGCGACCAAAATTCAGCCAATGATTAAAGTAGTCGCCCATGTGGTAGCCACAAAACGGTAACATCGCAAACGGATCACGCCGTACCTCTCCCTGCTTCCCCTCCGCGGCGGCTGTAGTTTCCGAGCCGAGTGTAGCTGCCATATAAACGCCGTGAGTCCAATTGAACGACTGAACAACGAGTGGCACTAACGCTTCCCTTCGAGAACCGAATACGATCGCACTGATCGGTACGCCCTCGGGATTTGACCACTCCTTATCAAGGACAGGGCACTGCTGTATCGGCGCTGTGAAGCGCGAGTTTGGGTGTGCTGCCTTTACTCCGCTTGCGGGTGTCCAAGGCCTCCCTTGCCAATCAAAGAGTCCGGCAGGCGGCTCGTTTGTCATGCCTTCCCACCAAACGTCCCCGTCTGCGGTGTAGCCCACATTCGTAAATATCGAGTTTTTCGCCATGGTCCTCATGGCGTTCGGATTAGAGGCTTCTGATGTTCCCGGAGCAACTCCGAAGAAACCAGCTTCAGGATTAATGGCGTAGAGCTTGCCGTCTTTTCCTGGTCTTAACCAAGCGATGTCATCGCCGACGGTTGATATTTTCCACCCCTTGTAAGATTCCGGGGGTATCAACATGGCCAGATTCGTCTTTCCACAAGCACTTGGGAAGGCCGCCGCGACATAAGTTTTCTCTCCAGCGGGTGACTCTACCCCGAGGATGAGCATGTGCTCCGCGAGCCAACCCTCGTCCCGCCCAATGGCCGAAGCGATTCGTAACGCTAGGCACTTCTTCCCAAGCAGGGCATTACCGCCGTAGCCGCTTCCAAAAGACCAAATCTCGCGATCCTCCGGAAAATGGACGATGTATTTCTGATCTTTGTTGCACGGCCAAGGAACATCTACCTCCCCATCACTCAAGGGGCGCCCTACTGAATGAATGCACGGCACAAAATCCCCGTCTCCCAGACTCTCAAGTACCGGCGAGCCCATATGCGTCATGATCTTCATCGATGCCGCAACATAAGGGGAATCCGTCAACTGAACGCCCACTAAGGAGAGCGCAGAGCCAATCGGGCCCATACTGAACGGGATCACGTACATAGTACGACCTTGCATGCATCCCGAAAAAAGTCCGGTGAGAGTAGTCCTCATCTCCTTTGGTGGCCGCCAATTATTCGTAGGTCCAGCGTCTCCACGTGTTCGGCTACAGATAAATGTCCGATCTTCAACGCGCGCAACATCGGAAGGGTCCGAAAGTGCAAGATAACTGCCCGGCCACTTTTCCGGGTTCAGCTTACGTAAAGTCCCGCGCTGTTCCATCTCACTGCACAGCGCATCGTACTCAGCTTTCGACCCATCACACCAATGAACGATCTTGGGGGTACACAACGTGGTGATTTCGTTTATCCAATCGTGAAGGCGCTTATTTTTCGGTACGGCAGTAGTCATGGCAGCGTGTTATTTCCTTAAGTTGAGGGGTAGAGGTTCTCACCTTTCGATCCGGAGGGAAAGTTGAGCGCCGAGAGGTTACTTGACGAAAGGGTGGGTCCGCAATCGAAACAATCCGCTCAGCGATCCGAACAAGAGTCCCATGCCACTCTCGTGTGAACTAATAACCCGTTTGAGATGGGAGAGAATGAGTGCGCCCCGAAATCAAATATCTAATACGAGAAAAAACGACTGTATTTTGTGCCAAGGCGTTAAGTAAATTTCATAGGGTGCCGTTTACGAAGATGGGTGCCGTTTATTGGTTAAACGACTCGCCAGAAGCACAAATTTCATTAAATTCAGCGAGTTAAAATATGCCAGTTTTTGTCTACGAAGGAAAAGACCCATCCGGCAAGCGAATCGCCGGAGAGATTGAGGCGCGCGACATCCAAACGGTCTTCAACATCCTTAAGGGGAAGCGCATCACTCCGGTGGCAAAGAAGATTCGTGAGAAGGGCGTTGGTTTCGATAGGGAGATTAAGATTCCGGGCTTTGGTCCGAAGGTAAAGGGCAAAGATGTTGTTATCTTTACCAGGCAGTTCGCCACGATGATCGACTCTGGTCTCCCGATCGTTCAGGCCCTCGACATCCTCGCTAAGCAACACGAGAACAAGGCGTTCAAAAAAGTGTTGGCGGGGGTCAAAGAAGTCGTAGAGACCGGAGGTACCCTTGCCGACGGAATGCGCAAATTTCCGGTCGCTTTCGACGAGCTGTTCGTGAACATGGTCGAGGCGGGTGAAAACGGCGGCATTCTCGATATCATTCTAGAACGTCTCTCCGTACATATGGAGAAATCGATGAAGCTGAAACGCGAAGTAAAGACAGCAATGATCTATCCCGCGGTGGTCATCGGTGCAGCGGCGCTTGTGACTTCAGTGTTACTGCTTTTTGTTATCCCAACTTTTGCTGAACTTTTTGCGGATTTCGGCTCAGCTCTCCCTCTTCCCACGCAGATTGTAATCGATATGTCTAATTTCTTCGTATCGTGGTGGTACCTTATCTTTGGGTCGATCGGCAGCTTCTTCCACTTCTTCAAGCGTTTTGCCATCACACCGAGAGGGCAAGAGGTGTTACACCCCATCGCCTTAAAGCTCCCTATCTTCGGGGATATCATCAGGAAAGTAGCTGTAGCCCGATTCACGCGCACCCTCGGTACGATGATCAGCTCTGGTGTACCAATTCTCGAAGCTCTGAACATTTGTGCGCGCACCGCCGGCAATAAGGTTGTCGAGCGAGACGTCCAACGAGCTCGACTTGCTATTTCTGAGGGAAAATCAATGGTCGAGCCATTGAGTGAGTCAGTCGTATTTCCATCAATGGTTACACAGATGATCGGAGTTGGAGAGTCGACTGGTGCGCTTGATGCGATGTTACAAAAAGTGGCCGACTTCTACGAAGACGAGGTGGACAACGCCGTGACCGCTATGAAGCAGATGATCGAGCCCGTAATGATTTTGGTGCTAGGCACGGTAGTTGGTAGTTTGGTTATAGCGATGTATCTACCGATCTTTAAAATGGGCTCGGTTGTCGGAGACTAACAGATATTCTCATGGCTGAAAAAGCGAACGGACATACCGTGGGACCAGCAGAAACTGCCCACGCGATCATTGATGCCCGCTGGGTGGTAGCTGTGCGGCTTTGTATTACTGTTACGGCACTCTTGTCCGTGACTGTTTGCACCTTCTTTGGGACCGAAGAGACCGCAGCACGAGTAAGCTTCCTGTTTACTCCAGTCGCTATTCTCTTCGTGTTAAATGCTGGGAGTGCCCTGTGGCTACTTGTCGCTAAAGACAGCTCCGTTTTCTTTCTAGCCCACGCGCTGATCGATGTGCCACTCGTCACAGGAGTTGTGTACATCACCGGGGGCTCTGCGAGCCCGTTCGTTTTTCTTTACATCCTTCTTGTGATGGTCGCTGCAACTCTGGTTTCACGAAAGGCCGGTCTAGGCGTAGCACTCTTAAGCGCTTTCATGTACGCGAATTTGCTCTCTCTAACGGCCACGGGCGTCATTCCACCAGCAGACGGAATAAATTCCCATCATATTCATTCCGCAGGCCTTGCTGTTCAGTGCCTGGGGCTTACATTTGGTATGCTTCTAGTAGCACTGGGAACAAGTTTCCTACGCTCCCGGCTTCTCTCCAGCTACGCGCTTGTGAACGAATCCCAAGAGTCATTGCGAGCTCTCTCGTCCGAACAGGACAGACTTCTCGAGAATTTTCCGGGTGGAATAATCACTACAGATCTGTCGTACGCAGTAAAGAATATGAACCAGACCGCTCGCCTGTTGCTACAGATCGATGAAGCTGCTTCCGAGCACCTGCGCTTAGACACACTCCTACCTTTTTCGAAATCGAATTCTCCAGCAGATTGGATCTCACGGGAAAGCGAGACAACGGAGCTCGAGATATTTTCTGGACAAAGCGGATCTCCCACCACTATCGAGACTCATTGCAAGCCGGTCCGCGATTCGATCGGCAACATTACGGGGTTGGCCTTCTTTCTTCACGATGTCACGCTCCTCAAGACCGCAGAGGAAAAGCTCGAGCTACAAGAGCGCATGGCGCGTCTCTTGGCAGAGCAACAACCGAAGAATACGCTCGCCGCTCCCCTCGGAGAGCTCATCGGCGAAAGCGGCATCATGCAGAAAGTCTTCGACATCATTCAGCGGGTAGCAGGATCCGAAGCCACCGTGCTGGTGACGGGCGAGTCAGGTACAGGGAAAGAGTTAGTAGCTCGCGCGATTCACTATAATAGCCCCCGAGCGTCTCAGCCTTTCGTGGCTGTAAACTGTGGAGCCATTCCAGAGAATCTGATTGAAAGTGAGCTATTCGGGCACAAACGGGGTGCGTTCACGGGAGCAGAATCCGATACTACTGGCCTCTTCCGCCAAGCGAACGGCGGAACACTCTTTCTTGATGAGATCGGGGAGCTACCTCTTCTCATGCAAGCCAAGATTTTGCGAAGCTTGCAAGAGAGATCCGTACGCCCGGTCGGCGCAACCACAGACATCCCCATCGACGTCAGAATTTTGGCCGCAACGAATAGAAATATCAGAAAAGAAGTGGAGAGCGGTACATTTCGGGAAGATCTGTTTTATCGCCTCAACGTCATTGGAATTCATCTTCCGCCCCTTCGAGAAAGACGCAGTGACATTCCGCTCCTGATTCACTCAATCCTCCAGCGAACCTGCAAAGGAAAAGCGATCCCAGTCCTTTCTCCTCAGGCAGCTCAAATTTTAATGTCCTATTCCTATCCAGGCAACGTACGAGAGCTTGAAAATATCCTTGAGCGAGCGGTGGTTCTTGGTGGAGAGGTGATTTTGCCTGAACAGCTTCCCGATCTGTCAACTGGCTCACAGCCGGGAGCGAAGCGATCGGCGCGTCCTGACACCTTAATTATAGAGGATCAGGAACTGACGTTCCCGGTTAACTTGGACGACCTGTTGGCCACTATAGAGAAACGATACATCGAACTTGCTCTCGATAGAACCAAAGGCGCGAAGAAAAAAGCAGCAGGCCTATTAGGGTTGAATTTTCGATCCTTTAGGTATCGCCTTCAGAAATTTGGTATGGGCGCCGAAGGTCCCACCCACGAGCATTAGCCTTAAGGGCCTTTTTGCTACACGGAGAAATCGCAGGTGAGGCGATTTAAGCAAAATGAGGTTGGGTTCACACTTATCGAAGTGCTTGTCACCTGCACAATTATCGGTATTCTCTCGGCGATCTCGCTGCAGATATTTATCGTTTTGCGCAACCGCTCCTACGATGCCCGAGCAAACTCCGATATGCGAAGCGCCGCAGAGGCCGAAGAGGCATACTTCTCGATAGCTGAAACCTTTAAATCATGCGCCTCTGCGACTGAATGCGTGTCTACGGTACCTGGGTTGGCCGCACTCTCACCAGGCGTCACCCTCGCCATCACGGCAACGACAACGGGCTTCATCGGAACATCTTCCCATCCCAAGGGCTCAGGTATAGTCTATCGCTGGAATAGCAGCAGCGGTGGAATGGTAAATTAGATCTTCTGTCAGAAGGTTTCTCCGACCCGCACTTCTTTCAGCAGGAGTAGCCGCGATCTCATTGTGGCTCGCACGCCAATAGTAGGCTGGAGATCAGGAGTTTCAACATGAAAGTAAAATCACCGATTGCCTTCGGGCGCGCACTCTCAAAACTTTCCTTTTCTATTGCACTCTCTCTGAGCGGATGCACCCTCTTCAGTGATTCATTTGAACCAGCTCCGCCAACCAACCGCCCCCCAGGCCACATCTCTCGTGGTGACGAACTTACACAAACGCCCCTTCGGCGTCGCGCTGAAGGAATTGAAGTTACCTGGCAGGTACCGAGTGAGCCAATCGACGGATTTATCATTCGATACGGTTACGACCGATCTCGCTTAGATAGCGAATCGAAGATTTCAGTATCACTTCTATCGCCCGAAAAGGACCCGGAATTCGGCCCAGTGTTCCGATTCATCATCCCGGGAGTCAGATCAGATGCGATTGTCTTTGTCTCGGTAGCGGCGTACAGAGGCGAACGCGTGAGCAATTTCAGCGAAATCGCTCAAGAGTCTGTAAGTCGAAGTGCTCGCTAGAGAAGAATCCGCTTGCTCGCGACTGTGCCATCGCTACTCCACGTCTCTACTCCATCGGAAACTGCTCCCACTGTAGCTCTGTGGCGAGTGCATCTCGAAACCACGATTCTTGGGCTTCTATCAAGCGAAAATGGTAATCCAACTCATCGATTGTCGCCCCGGAGGCCCCGAGGCTAGAGCTGAGAACCAGGTAGTGCCCAACTAGACTTACCTTTATGCCAACTAATCCATCAGCAATCTCTAACGCCGCAGCGAGCACTTCGTGCGCACCGCGAATTGGGACGGTTACGATATTGACCCCCATATAAATAGTGGTCTCCGCAGGCTTCTTGATCCCCTCAACCAATACTTCCAACTCTTCGTTGTCTCGAACCTGAATCATCCAGCGAACACTGTCTGCCGTTTTCTCTTTCTGACACTTATCGGGGTCGAAGCCTCTCCTCAGAATAAATTCCTCGACGACCCGTAACGGATCCTTACCGCCCGTTATTTTGCGAATATTCAACTCTGCAAACTTCTTTATCTTTCCCATACTCTACTTATGGTACCCCACCCCTTTCATCATGGTTTGAGCTCGATAAATTTGCTCCACCAAAATGAGACGAGTCAGTTGGTGCGGAAACGTGAGCGCAGATAAGGATAAAACGTAGCTAGCTGACTGTCTAATCCTTTCAGCTAGCCCATAGGCGCCACCGATGAGGAAGCAAACGTGCTTGCTCCCAGCATTCATTCGCGCTTCTAAAACACTTTTGAAAGCCTCGGAGCTTACCTGCTTTCCCCGTTCATCGAGTGCGATCAGATAGTCGAAATTCGTTGTTTTCCTCTGTATAGAGGTCGCCTCTCGTTCGCGGGTTTCATCGATGCTCAGCGAATCGGGGCTGTCTAAGCCCAGCTCAAGTAGCTCTACCTTAAGCCCTGAAGTGATCCGCTGCAGGTACTCCCGCTCGCCAGATAAAACAAACTCCTGCCTTACCTTACCAACACTCAAAATTGTAATACGCATAACGAGCACCTCAACCACCTGAACTTATTGCATGAATTCGCATTCTTCAGAAGTACGAAAAACTTTTAAAGTTAGATGGAGACTCATCCGAATGTATAGGTGCAGAAAGGATGCTCATCGTCATTGGCCATGGATGGCTAAGCCACGGATTAAGGTTGTTGGATGTGCGTGGTTAATCCAGCTGTTCAGCTCTGTTTGAGTCAAGGACGAGGTGCTAATGGGAATCTCTAAGATCGGAAATCTATTCGCTGCGAATGTCGATTCGTTCGGCGCTAATCAACAGTTAAAACAGACGCAAGCTCAAGCCACGACTGCTCCAGTCGTGGCTGCCACCCCGGTCAGCTCTGAGGCTGCCGTCTTCTCCTTTGCGCAGAATAGGCCGCAGCAAGGCGACGCGGAGAAGTCGAACAGAGAGGCGCGCGTGAAAGAGCTTAAAACACAGGTCAGTCGCGGAGAATATAAACCGAGCTCGCAAGATCTTGCGATATCGGTAATTCGTGACCTCGCGTAATTGCTCCAGCTCTTACGGTCGCAGTTGAGCTAAAAGTGTCTCGCCTGCCTCGCAAGCGAGTTGCTGTTCTTTGTATCACGACCGGGATTCCGATACAGGAGCGAGTCGCTGAAGGACCCGGCATGGTACGCGCAGGCGCAGTTCTTCCGAAAAACAGTAGTCCATGACAAGGTGAAGAGGTGTTTTGTCTACGTCTACTCATTTCGGCGGTTGCGTTGGCCTCTGGTGGATGCTGCTGCGTACCGAGCAACCGAGTTGGCCCGCGTGGCGGAACAACTTCTCCTTCACAGAATTCATGATGGTCCCCCGCTGATGCGCTGCCTGCTAGGGGGATCTCAATTATCATCCACGGTCTCAACCTCCGCCCCTCGTGCATGGACGAAATTGCTGAGCAGACATCGTTACTCGGTCTAGAAACATATCGACTTTCGTTATCAGGGCATTCAGACACGCCAAATTCCAGCGTCACGATAGCGCAGTGGGAAGACGATCTTTCCGAGGCTTTCATGCTCGCTTAAAAACGTCTTCCCGGTGCGGACAGGCTCTATCTACCTCTTTGGATACTCGATGGGCGGGCTTCTCGCGGTCGAGTACCTTGCTAAGCATCCCGAAATTCAACCGACGGGGATGGTTCTTTTGGCCCCAGTTCTTTCGCTGAAATTTATCGCCCGGAGTATCTTTCTGACCGCATTTCTTCCTGACTTGGGGTTAACGCTTCCAAGCTTCTTACCCAAACAGTACCGTCGATTCCCAGGAACACCCGTACGCTGGTACAACAACGTGCGACTAATGCTTGGGCAGCTATCTTCGCTCAGAAGCAGCACCGCTCTCTCTGCTATTCCTACTCTCGTCATCGGTAGCCCCCGCGATGAACTGATTTCAATGGCCGGAGTTGAAGAGTGGATCCACGCGAACTCTCTTCAGGACCTGTGGTGCGTTAAGTGGCTATCCCCGACACCGCAGAATCGCTCTTTACCGGAGCACCTCATGATAGACAGAGAGAGCCTCGGCACGAGCGGATGGAATACGCTGGCAAAGCTTATTTCAGTCGGCTTCAGCGGCGCTCCCTATTCTTGTCCCTGAAGGAGCCGCCTTGGGCACCGGTCGACTAAGATACTTGAGAATTTTAAATATACGAAGTAGGATTCGCAATTAATAGTTCTGTTATATTCGAAGGAAAAAAATCTGCAATGAAAAAGAATGTGCCAATTACAGTTGCGCGAGGAGACGGTATTGGACCAGAGATTATGGCTTCCGCTCTCTCAATCATGAAAGCCTCGGGCGCTTCCCTTCGAATCGAGGAAATCGAGGTCGGAGAGAGAGTGTACCTAGGCGGATTCACCTCGGGCATCCGCCCAGAGGCATGGGACACCCTTAGGTCGACCAAGGTGCTTCTTAAGAGCCCAATTACCACGCCCCAGGGCGGTGGAATGAAAAGCCTCAACGTCACGATGAGAAAGGCACTCGGCCTCTACGCAAACGTTCGACCATGTCAATCGTACTCGCCTGTAGTTCGCACCAAGCACCCAATACTCGACCTCGTAATAATTCGAGAGAATGAGGAGGACCTCTACGCTGGGATCGAGTATCGGCAGACAGACGAGGTCTACCAAACCTTAAAACTGGTAACACGCCCTGGATGTGAGAGGATTCACCGTTATGCGTTTGAGTACGCACGCCTTAACGGTCGCAAGAAAGTTGCCTGCTTCTCAAAAGACAACATCATGAAGTTTACAGATGGTATTTTTCATGAAGTTTTCGATGAGATTGCGCGCGAGTATCCAGAGATCTCGACAGAGCACCACATTGTTGATATCGGAGCGGCTCGGCTTGCTGATACTCCAGAGCAGTTCGATGTAATTGTGATGCCAAATCTCTACGGCGACATTTTATCTGATGTCGCTGCCCAAATAGCAGGATCCGTCGGATTGGCGGGATCTGCTAATATTGGAGATAGCTGCGCGCTGTTCGAAGCTATTCATGGGTCAGCTCCGACTATCGCCGGTCAAGGAATTGCAAATCCGACAGGGCTTCTCATTGCTTCAACGATGATGCTCATACACATTGGACAACCGAAGATTGCCGAGCTCATTCACAATGCTGTACTGAAAACTTTAGAGGACGGCATTCATTCTGTCGACGTTTTCAGAGATGGGCAGAGCAAGAAACTAGTGGGCACGGAAGAATTCTCGAGTAGTGTGATTAGTCGCCTCGGAGCAATTCCAAAGGTGTTGAAGCCAGTGAGTTACTCGGAGCGCGAACCTTCGGTAAACCCGCATCCACGCTTACCCGCCCGCCAAAAGAGCGTGAAAAAGCTCCTTGGGGTTGATGTCTACCTTCACTTCGATGAGCGCAACCCGCAAGCCGTCGCTCTTCAGCTCCAGAGGCTAACCAGCTCGCCACTCGCGGTCTCGATGATCTCTAATCGGGGTGTAAAGGTGTGGCCCGATGGCTTCCCAGAAGTAACTTGCGCGGATCACTGGAGGTGCAGATTTCTCGCTCGCTCAGAGGGCGATTCGGTCTCCCCAATAGACATCGTACGATTACTTGGAGACGTGGTCGAACTTGGATTGGACTACATCAAGACCGAGAACCTCTACACCTTTGACGGAAAGCTAGGTTTTTCCTTGAGCCAAGGTCAATAGGGGCCGGGCCTACCACGGAGATACATGGCGAAACGAAACTCTGGATCGAACCCGAAAGAACCTCAGTGGACCTTCCTTACGAATCACTTCCATGTCCTAAGGTGCCTTTCGGGGGCGGTTGCCATCCCTCTGCGGGAAGTAGCTCAACAAGTGGGAATTACCGAACGCGCCGTTCAGAAAATTGTGTTGGATCTGGAGTCAGCGGGGTACATTACCCGGTCTAAGGTAGGAAGACAGAATTCTTACCGAATAAACGTCGCTGGCCGGCTGAGGCACACCTTAGACGCTGGTAATTTCATAGGGCCCCTTCTTGAACTTTTGTCTGCCTCGCTACCTAAAAGGATTGAGGACATCTCGGGCGCGCTTCTTCCGACATCCAAGCTGCGTATTTCTATTCGATGAAAATCACGGTTCAGACACTTACTGTATTTGCTGACGACGAATCTGCCGGCGTAACTTCTCTGTAGAACCTATCAGCTACTCCCTTCATGGTCATCGCTATGGCGCTCACTATCTCGTCTCTTTTATCAGCAGACGGTACGCGCAAGGCGGCAGAGGGATGATATGTGACAAAAACCTCGACATTATTCGGACCGCGAAAGACCTTTCCTAACGAATCCGTTAAACTAATTTTAATCCCTAATACCGACTGCGCTGCCGTTGATCCGAAACATACTATCACCGACGGTTTAATCGATTCCAGCTCAGCAAGTAGCCACGGCTTACATGCTAAAATCTCGGAGCCATTCGGCCGTTGATGAAGTCGCCGCTTTCCTCGCGGCTCCCATTTGAAATGTTTTACCGCATTAGTTACATATAACTTAGCTCTGTCGATTTCGCAGCTTTCGAGAACTTCATTCAATAGCTGCCCTGCAGGACCGATGAACGGTCTTCCACTTAAGTCTTCTTCATCTCCCGGTTGCTCACCAACCAGCATTATGCGAGCGGTAGCAGGGCCTTCTCCGAATACAGCCTTTCCACCCGAGCAAGAAATCGGACACGCACTACAATCGCGGCACGACGCTTTTAATTCCGTGAGCGTCTCATGCGGAGGAACAGTCGCTCGTGGTTGAGCCATTAATCTCATCTGCTCAACTCGCGCCGGAGCCTCAGCCAGTAACTCCGAAATGATTCTGGTTTCAGGCATACTCTCCCAATACCGCACCGGCATCTCTTTCTTCATCGCCTTAATTTTAATTCGCGCCGGATTGAATATGGATCTGTAATACGTCAGCCAATGAGCCTCTATAGAGTCTGAAAAAGTAGGCTGTGTTTCCACTCCTGGACCATAGGTTACCGCCTTTAAGTTCCAGTGCGCTGATTCGTCAGGAGTGAGGATGCTCCAACGCATTGCTCCGAATCTTCGCTTAAAGAATCCAGCACCCGCACGCAGTATTTTATGTTGAGGTTTGTGCCAAGCGATGAAGTGCTCCTCTCCGTCGACATCAACTTGATTGAACCGCACAAAAGCATGCATCTTGTGAATATCGCGCGAAACTTGCTTTGCCCGTCGCTCGGCTTCAATGACGTCCGGATCTGCCGGATTACCAACTATTCGCGGGTTCGCTTTTATCTTCCAAAGAAGGCGGTATAGAAGGTGCCAAACATCATCGGAACGAAACATCGAGATTGTGTGTAATCAACGTAGACTTTGAGCAGAGGTTCTCAGAGCCGAAGGTTCTGTTGATACCATTTCTTGCGGGCTGTAGGTTACCGGCGCAAATAGCGAATTGTCATCAGCCCTAAAATCTATCTGCTCTGGTGGCACCTCGTTGGCGAAGAGTGCACGAGTGAGCGCCCTAAACTCCTCGAAATCTCGGGGAATTGAGAGAGTGTTCATAACTCTCCGGTAACTGCGACAACTTTTGCCTCAAAAAGACTTAGCTGTCTCGGCTTCGGAGTTTCGGTGAAAAGGTCAAGGCGGTCGAGGTCTCGCACGGCCGGATTAGAATTCCCAGTAACTATAAAATACTTGGCGCGGCTAAGTTGGACCCTCATTCGCGCCAGGTCCTCAACTGTAAGCTTACCAAACCTTCGCGCCTTTATGATTCTATCGACCGATCGTACACCGAATCCAGGCACTCGGAGTAACACGTTACGATCTGCTTGGTTGATATCAACTGGGAAGAAGTGACGGTGCCCGAGAGCCCAATGAAGCTTCGGATCTTTATCGAGCGACAAATGTGGTTCGTTGTCGCTCACCAATTCATTCACGGTGAATCCGTAAAATCGTTGCAACCAATCCGCTTGATACAATCGGTGCTCACGCATGAGTGGGGCCGCAAGACTAGGGACCCCCGGAGCGCTATCCGGAATTGGGGAAAATGCCGAATAATACACTCGTTTCAAACCATGGGCTTTATAAAGTTGAGAGGCTTTATTCAGGATATCGAAATCCGTTGACGGCGTTGCACCGACAATAAGTTGTGTTGACTGGCCGGTGACAGAGCGACGAGGCGATTTGGTCTTCTGCAGAGAACGCGTTTTCTTCTTGTCAATCGCATCTTTAACCACCGACATGGTCGATTCAATAATATGATGCCGTTTGGCCGGTGCGAGTTGATCGAGATCGGTTTGTCGTGCCAATTCGATATTGGCACTAAGTCTATCGCACAAACCTGACGCCTTAGTGAGAAGTTCTGGAGAGCATCCGGCGATCGCTTTGAGGTGAATGTACCCATTGAAGAGGTACTGTGTCCGTAAAATCTCGGCAGACCGAATAAGCAGCTCCATCGTGTAATCTACAGATTGAATTATTCCCGAGCTTAGAAAGAGACCCTCTATATAGTTGCGTTTATAAAAATCAATCGTAAGTGCTGCTACCTCTTCGGGTGTAAAGCGGGCTCTCGGCGTATTGCTTGAAATTCTGTTGATGCAGAACTGGCAGTCATACACGCAGTAGTTAGTGAGAAGGATTTTAAGAAGTGAAATACACCTTCCATCTGGTGCATAGGAGTGGCAAATTCCGGTGCCGGTGACATTTCCAATGCCATTCTTTGCCCGCTCCCGGTGCGACCCACTGCTTGCGCATGACGCGTCGTACTTTGCGGCATCAGCGAGAATAGCTAGCTTTCTTTCTATCTGCATTCTATGATTATTCTATATAGCAGATAAATGGACAAGAGTGTCAGAAAGGCATATTCATCAAAGACGGCAAGAATAAGTCATTCTGAGGCTCCCAAGAATGTCGAAATGCCCAAATATTTCATTACTCAGTGAAAAGCCGACAGGTCACAGGGAGATGAGTGCAATTCGTGCCGACCTTCTTAACTGATCAACCAACTAAAAAATTTCACTGTAGAGATTAGGGTTAGAGCGGAGATCGTCACAACAATTAAAAGCGCCATAGACAGTGTCAAAATCAATGCAGCTGATAGCCGCCCCGCCGGGTGAAGATCTTCGCGAAGCGGCATCTTCTGAACAATCCTCATGTTCCGTTCATTCGCTTTAAACGCAAAATCAAACAGATCTCCGAAAATCGGAATCGTTCCAAGGAGCGCATCGAACCCCAGGTTGATGATCATCCGCGCAAGGGTAACTCGCGATGCGCCAAGGCGCGCTGCCTCTATGACTATGTAGCTCCCAAAAGCGGCAGCAATTGCATCGCCGATCCCGGGTATCAACCCGATCAGTGGATCCAACCCGATTGTATATCCTGATCGTCCAATTGGAATGGATGAATCTAAAAGCCTGCTCAACCATACAAGGCGTTCGATTGGCTTTTTTTGCGTATTTTCGATCACTTCTTTTTTATTGGAATTTGTGTTCTTAAAAATCGCGGTACTCGTCCGGTAAATTCCTTCTTTATTCGACATTTTATGCTCGTGGCCCGGGAAGTGCGCTTCGAAGCGACTTTATAGTAGGCCGGAACAACTATAGCAGCATGACCACGCTCACCCAGTAAACATTCCTGGCATACTCGTAGTGGGTTTCTGAATAAGGTGGTCTGAAAACACCGAGCACGGATAGAGGTGGGCGCATCACTAGGGTATACTAAAGATTTTGTTCTCTTCACTATAAAAACCCTCACGTGTTGTGAGCCGCTTACCCTTTTCACTGACCTTTACGTAGGTAAGTTCTGCGCCGAACATAAAGAGTTGAGAGGAGTAGTACACCCAAATCGGAATAATGATTACTGCCCCGGCGCTGCCATACGATGAGGATACCGTTGAGTAGCCGAGATAAAGTCCGAGAAGTGTTTTACCAAAGATGAACAGCACAGCGGTAACGGTGCCACCCCAAGTGACATCCTTCCAATCAAGGCCCACGCCTGCCAAGATCTTAAACATTGCTCCAAAAATTGCCGCCGTTACGAGAAGTCCGATCAATCCATTGGCAACCTCGATCAGCGTGCTAGAAAAGGGTAGCAGGCGTGAAAAGCGGTCTGACATGAAATTGATAATCGTACTAAGCAGAAGTGAGACCACTAAGAAAAAACCGAAAACGAGCACCATAGAAAAGGAGGCCCAGCGCTCTCGAACCAATCCCATGAGCCCTTGATTGTTCGTCCGTCTAACCCTCCAGACTACATCCATCGCTTCCTGCAGCTGTCCGAAAACCGCCGTCGCTCCGAGCAACAGCGTTAACAACCCAACTCCGGCCGCAAGAACATTTGAAAATTACTGAGAGTTAGCGGCAACCATGCTCTCTATGGTGCTCGCGCCATCGGCACCAAAAATTCCCCTTAGTTGAGAGAATAGCTGGCCCCTAACCGCCTCATCGCCCCAAATTATGCCGGTTAGAGAGACCAACAGAATTATAAAGGGCGCGAGCGAGAGAAGGGTGTAAAATGCCAGGGCTGCCCCAAGTGTTGGAGCATGGTCAGCGCGCCATTTTGTACCGGCAGTTTTAAGCATTGATGCTAGGGGAGACATACAGCTACCTTCCTTCACCAACCCTTAAGAGTGAGATGACCGAGGTCAAATAAGCTTCTCGATCTGCTTGCGCCGACAAATTCAGATTTTCATTTTGATTCAGCCCGATGGACATTTGCATCCACGCAAGCGAAAGGCTTTTAGGGAGCCCTTGGAGCTCAAAGTCTACCACGCCTTGCCCGAAACAGCGCCCGATGGTCACGAGTCACATATCATCACCGGATGCTCACTCCTCTGGTGGTTCACCGGGTGCTACGAGGCCTGATTCCGGCGGACTATATAGGCGTGCGCCACATGCAGCATATCTCCCACCATGAAATGGACAATCCCAGGTTTGTTCAACCTCATTCCAGTGAACAACGCCGCCCATATGAACACAGATGGGATTTCGAGCGTGAGTGGTACCCTCCAAGTCGCGACAGACTGCCGTAAAGTTCTCGTCGACTAATCCCACCATTCCTTCTCCGGGCTTGATTGAACTCACATCTATTTTATGAGACGGTAGAACTCGTTCGGCCAAATTAGCAGTTGTCGATATCTGCTCGGAAGCCATGGTAAAGACCCCTCCTCGCCCGCACCGCGAAGGAGAGAGATCATCTTCAAGGTCCGTAGTCTTACCTTCGATTTGATCCGCGAGAATTCTTCCTGCTGCAGTGCCCCAGGTCAGTCCTACGCCACTCAAGCCGGTTGCAATCCAAACGTTTTCCTTACCGGGAACCTTGCCGATAATCGGAAGTCCATCAACCGGTTCATAAAGTTCGGCACTCCATTCGGAGGCTATCTCATCCACTTTGTACCGTGTCGAAACCCAATCTAGTAACTCCTGTTGAGCTCTTCTTGAGCTCGATACTCCTGTCCGATGGTCACAGCCCCCAATTAGCAAAAGGTCATCCTCGCGAGAATTTGCTCGTCGCGTGTAATAATAATGCTCGCTATTGTCCCAAAATAAAGCATCCTCACCTGGGTTCTTTACCCGCACGGCCATGACATACGACTGATATGCAAGGGTCTGTAGGTAGATGCGCAGAGCGCCTGTGTAATTACAATGCACCGCACAAACAACTTGTTCAAATCGTATTACGCCCTCTCCGACCTTAAGTTCCTTTGGGTGCTCGTCGACAGGTGAACTCGCGACAGATCTCTCGAATATTATTCCCCCCTTCTCAATGAATCTTTCAACCAGCCTATTGAGATAAGCCATGCTATCGATTCGCCCCATATGAGCAATTTCGTAACCAGTAGCGTCGAATGGTAGGGGAACATCTTCACGCCATGTGACATTGAGGCCAATAGTTCTTGCGGCGGCAAATTCTTCTTGAAGCGTAGAAGAATCTGGGGCTCTCTGTGTGTACGAAAAAGCACTTACCCTCTTAAAATCGCAAGAGTTGTTCGCCATCTCTTCAATCGCGTCGATCGCATCTAGTCTGTATTTGGTTGCCTTCCTAGCTTTCTCCTCTCCTAAGTCCTTCAACAGCCTCCGCGGCCAAGACTCATGGTGAGCGTCGAGATGTCCCGTGGAACCTCCCGTTGTTCCACCGCCAATTACCAGCGCCTCAAGAACTGTCATCTTGTAGCCTCGCTCGATGAGTTCGAGAGCAGTACTCATTCCAGTGATGCCTCCACCTAGCACAGCAATCTCACTCGTATGTATTCCCTTTAGCGTTTCGAATCTCTGCGTCATGGGTGCGTCACGAATCCAATACGAGTCGTGGGTAAGTTGTGAAGAGTTCTCGTGGGACATATTCGTTCCTTTTTTGCTGCCTTGCTGCGTTCGTGTCCTGCTTTTTACTGCTAAATGCTGTCGGTGCTCGAGACCAAGGTGACGGGTCTTCACGTGAAGAACGTTGAGAAACCCAAAATTTAAACTAAAATCAATTGATAGCGTGTTGGTATGACCACTATCAGGGACGCGTCATGGCGGGCATTCTAGTCCCTCGATATGCTTTCGAGCTAATCGTGCTCGCCGCCAGAGCGAGGCAGTCGCGATGTTTCTGGGTGTAGCGTGCCTGGGATCGATTGGTAGTTAGTGACGTTTGACCGTAACTCTACGGATCTGGTGATCTACCTGATAGAGCGTACCCACCAAACTGGGTGGGTGGGTACGGTTTTAGATGAAGTGCTGACTCGTCTGGCTTTCAGGGGTGTGAGTGGCCGTGGTCCTGGTAGTAGAATTACCCGGGTGCTCTTATATTTGTAGATCAGCGGATCTGGAGGATACCTACGTTCTGCCTGCGTCGAAAAATTTCACTTGCATTACCTCATACTGTAATTATATCATAATTATATAAGCAAGCTCCGATTTGTTTGGGATGAAGAGAAAGCCCAGACGAATGAGCGTAAGCATGGCGTAACATTCGAAGAGGCTAAAGCAGTCTTCTACGATGACAACGCAGAGCTTGTAGCAGACCCCGATCATTCGAATCGAGAAGATCGTTTTGTGATATTAGGGATGAGTTTGCGCGCACGCGTGCTCGTGGTGTGTCACTGCTATCGGCAAAGTGACACAGTGATAAGACTTATTTCTGCTCGTAAAGCCAGCAAAAAAGAGCAGTCACAGTATCTGAGGTCAATATGAAAAAAGAGTATGATTTTTCGGCGAGCATCAA
>JAYVGZ010000337.1:0-5808 GCA_043771805.1 Pseudomonadota bacterium | reverse complement strand
AAATTAAAGGTGGCTGCCCCAATTTCTCGAGCGGCGCTGTTCCTAAACACAACGACTCCAGGGGAAGAAACTTGTATCAATAGCGAGGGATCAATTGATATCGGTTTCGGTGTCGGCACTACGTAAGCAGCTGATGCGGTGCTAAGTGGAACAATGAATGGGCCAAGCGGATTCGGCCGATTTCCGAGAGACATATCTTGGAAGAGCCATTTGATTGCGTTCAGAGTTAGCACGCTGAGAGTCGGTGTTTTGAGACCGTCGAACGGAAAGATCTCGAAACCTAAAATTATGTAGCGGACATTCGCCCGCTCGCCGGCACATCCGATAGGACCATCAGTTGAGAAGAGGAAAGGAAGAGACGTCGCAGGGCATTCGATAGTGCGCGCGGACGGGATACTAAGAATTGGGATGTTCACGTACTGGGTCAATGGATGAGAAGCGAGCCAACGGGTGATCTCGACCTGCTTTCCTTCCGTAGCTGAAATCGATCCGCCCCACGGTAGCGGGCCGGCGGGAGGCAGTACTGCGAGAATCGTTGATTGTGGGGTGGAGGGGAGTATTGAGCGGTGGTAGATAGCGGGCACTGCTCGGGACAGGTTAGAGATCTCAGTGGGCGTCATCGATTTTACTTCGACGTTCTTGAGCTTTGATAAGCCCAACTCGCGGTTGGTGAGGGGGCTCACAAGGTGCAGCTCGTTCGAGATGGACTGGTGCGTGACCCATGCACTGTTGTCCAGCGGAAGCATATCTCTTGTGTCGGGGCGTCGGGGAGCAATAGTCACCTGACAAAAGCTCCAGGGAGCTGTGATCGGCCCTACGATCACCGATTTTGATTGCCCCTCTGAGAGCACCACCTCGACAGCAGGGGGTTGGAACGTAGCGCCGGGTGAGTTTTCAGAATTACTGCAGTTCGTCATTATCAACGCTGAAATTTGGGAAGGTGCTGTAGCCTGAGCTGTCACTTCTACATAACTTGCGCCGTCGCTTTCACGTGCACTGACCTCATCGATCCAAAGGTTCACGGTCTTTACTCTTTGAGGAGTAGTAACGACGTTGACACCTCGAAAAAGGGTTTGGGTAGCCGCTTGAGGAAGAGATTCTGGCCTTTGAAATGGATGATCGGAGTAAGCCCACACTGCATCGTACTCACCGCTCGCCAGTAGCCCGTCGACGATGGCGCCAAGGCGATCTTGTTCAAATACGGGTTTTAGCTCTAGAAGCGCCTTTAGGACCTGTGGCGCAGTGCTGCCTACCTCGGAGGTACGCCTCGAAGACGAACCGGCCGCGAAGAGCGAGAAACGTGTATTGGAGGGGGCTTGGGCGATTTGTGTCTGGGCAGTGGTTTTCGCCGTCTCCAGTCGTGTAACTCCGAATTCGTCGACGGCAGCCATACTCATGGATGTATCGATGATGATTGCAATGTGACCACCGGTACTTTTTGAGAATAGACCAGCGGCCGCTGCGATTAGTGAGAGGAACGCGAGCAGCTCGATCCAGAACTGGAGCGGCGGAACAAACTTCTTTCGGGCAGGGAGGATGCGCGGAAGATCGCGCAGGAAAAGAAGGGTAGAAACGATATTGTCTTTTGTACTTCCGGTTCGCTTGAAGACATAGATCAAGAGCCCCAGTGCCAGTGGCGCAGTAAGAAGGAGGGCGGGTAGTGCGGCGCCTAGCGAAAAGCCAAAGAGCGAGATCATACGAAAAGCGCCATGTTATTCAATGTTTCGATGCAGCAAGCGGAAATAGGCTCTTCAATGATCGTGGAGGTAAACTGTACTTGGCTCGAGAGGCAGTGCTCTCGCACCTGCTTATTGTGGCTCTGGAGCCGTGCCTGATAGACATTTCTGCTTTCTGAATCAAGAGATACAGGTAACGACTCCCCGGTCTCGCTGTCAACAAGCGTAGCGCCGACAGTTCCCTTCCCCGGCTCTATGTCGAGTGGCCCGAGCACTTGGACGGCATGTACCTCCATATTTCTAGACCGAAATGCACTAAGTAGAGCTGCAACCTCTGCGGTTGGGTAGAGGAAGTCCGAAATCATCACGCAGATGCCAGGGAAGGTCATGCGACTTGCGATTCGGCGCGCCTCGGATACGACATTAATATTGCGGGGCACTTCGGGGAGGCTTGCAGCGGTAGCGTCGAGAAATCTGTTCACACCAGCGAAGGCCCGCCCACCCCAGAACGTGGGAGACGCCCCATATCCAAGAACGCATGTTGTAACGGGGTCCTGGGATGAAAGAGCAATATACGCCGTGTACGTGGCCAAGGTTCTAGCGAACTCCCATTTTATCCGGAGGGCCGGATGAGTAATGGAAGCCGAGCTATCGATAACAACAAAAAGAGAGACGTTTTCCTCTTCGAGGTACCGCTTTATATAGAGTTTGTCCGTACGACCATAAAGGTTCCAGTCAATGTACCGTGGGTTATCGCCGAGTTCGTATTGGCGATACTCAGCGAATTCGACGCCGTGCCCTCGCCTTAGAGAGCGATGTGATCCTTGTCGCAGGCCAAGTACAGAACGGCGCGAGTGCATCGAGAAAGCGTCGAGCTGCCGTAGTATTTGTGGAGTGACTCGAGTGGTGTCGCTATCCATCTTCCGTCCGTTGAGTGAAACGTTTTATCCCTAAAGAGAAGCTACTTGGCGTTTCTAACCTCCTCAAGAAGGTCGTCGGCAGACACTGAATCAGCCTCGGCCTGAAAATTTAAAATGAGCCGGTGGCGAAGGGCCGGTTTAATAACAGCTCTAATATCGTCAAACGATAGATTGATGCGGTGATCGAGGAGTGCTGAGACCTTCGCAGCCAATACGATAGCCTGTGCCCCGCGAGGCCCAGGCCCGAACCGCACGTACTGCTTGACCCGTGGTGTGGCAAAGTTTGATCCAGGGGTGAGGGCCGAGATGATACGAACGATAACTTCTTGCATCGGATCTGCGATCACAACGTGGCGGACGATGCTTTGCATCGACTCGATTCGTTGGCGAGCCTCTTCCGGTGGGAACACAGGAGAGACCTCTGAGGCCGAGGTACCGGTGGTGCGAGCAAGGATCTCCTTAAGCTCTTTCGATGATGGGGGTGTTACATGAACCTTAAGAAGAAACCGGTCAAGCTGCGCTTCAGGTAGAGGGTAGGTACCCTCAAGTTCGATCGGATTCTGGGTCGCAAGAACAAAGAAGGGGCGCGGAAGCTGGTAGGTAGTGTCAAAAACCGTAATCTGTTTCTCTTCCATCGCTTCAAGAAGCGCAGACTGGGTTTTTGGTGTCGCTCGGTTGATCTCATCCGCGAGAACTATGTTGGCGAAGAGCGGCCCCTCTTTGAAGACGAATCGCCGCACGCCAGTTCCGTCTTCGGTCAACACCTGGGTACCCGTTACGTCCGATGGCATTAGGTCGGGGGTAAACTGAATTCGTTTAAACGAAAGGCCGAGGGCCCGTGAGAGTGATTTAATGAGGAGGGTTTTTCCTAGCCCCGGAACGCCTTCAAGGAGGACATGGCCCCGGGCACATACGGCAGATAGTGAGCTTCTTATTACGTCGTTCATGCCGACGAGGGCTTTGCCGACTTCTGATTCTATTTTGTAGAAGGAGCCTTGGAACTCGTTGATAGCTTTGTCCAGAGAGGCGGTGTCGCGGATGTCTAGGTCTTGCATGGTGTTTGTACCGAGGGGTTTGTACTGCTGTCGAGAACTTAGTTCGGTTAACTTATCGTTATGGTGGGGTCCTCGCAACGGCGATACCTGAAAAGGGGGGGGGTGATCAGGTCATTGGTATGCGGCGGGGCCCGGGAAGTCATCCACGATGCCACGGCCATACCGGTGATACGCGCGTTTGGGGTGGTAACGCAGGCTGTGATCTTGCCTTCAACGGTTAACCTGTTGGATGAGCTCGAATAGTAAGACCAAGATTCGAGCGAGGCTAAAAAATAAACTGAGTAGACCCCGTTGATTGACGCCCAATCCGCAAGTATTGCACTTCTTCATCCGACTCTCAGAGTGGTGTCGAGGCTCAAAAACAAAGGCGTACTACCTATCAATCGGGGCGGTGCAAACGCGCGAAAAGCATGATCGAATCACTTCTAATAGTCGCTACTTCCATCTTCATATTCGGCTCCATCATTCTTGTTCATGAGTTCGGCCATTTCATTGCCGCGAAACTTGTCGGTATCAAAGTAATCACCTTTTCAGTCGGATTTGGTCGGAGGCTTTGGCAGAAGAAAATCGGAGAGACCACGTTCTGCCTTTCAGTTATTCCGCTTGGAGGATACGTACTACCCGCGAGTGGGCCACGCGCGAATGTTCCCGAGAACCATCAGTCGCCAAAAATTCTGCATGCTATCGGATGCTTCAGCGCTGACGAGCGTAAGGAGCTCGAAGCAAGTTCAACGGCAACGAGTGGCACGCTCGCTCAGGCAGGCTTCTGGGCGAAGCTCTTCTTTTATCTCAATGGACTTATCTTCAACGTTGGCTTGGCAGTCGCGGTACTTTTCGTTCAACTGTACTTCTTCGTTGAGGCGCGCGAGAAATCACCGGAATTAGAAATTGCGACTGTCTTTCAGAATTCACCCGCTGCAATCGCCGGGCTGCGGCCTGGCGATAGGATTGATAGTGTTAACGGTATTCGGGTCGAGAGTTGGAGTGCCATTTACAAGGCTTGGGTTTATGGTGGTCAAGCCTCAGCGATCAGCCTAACTGTGAGGCGAGGTGTAGAGCGTGTGCCCGTTAACTATACTCCGAGCCAGCGTATGGACCACCGCAAGGGGGCATTGAGGCCAGACCTCGGATTCTCTGCGGCGCTACTACCAAGAAGCCAGGGAATATTCGAATGTGCGTGGCTGGCATTCAAGACATTCTTCGAGGTGTTGTTCGATATCCCGAAGAATCTGCTGCCCGCCACCAATACAGAGGGCAGCGGCACCACCGTAGATGAAAACTCTTTCGGGTTTATTGGCGGAATGGTTCAAATGGGCGTAGCAGCATCCGGGAAGTTCGAGTCTTTTGCGCTTCTCTTCCTTGTTACTTCGGGTGCTGTCGTGCTGATAAATGCTCTGCCTCTTCCGGCCTGTGACGGTTCTCAGGTACTGATCCTCTTGCTTGAGGAAGTGAGCGGGAAGGAGTTTCCTTTTGTTTTGAAAGAGCGAATCTCGTGTATAGGGTTGTTTGTTGGATTTGCTCTATTGGGTGCTTCGTTTATTGGAGATGCAATCGAAGTACTATCCCGTGTGTTTTGTTAGAGCTAAGGTGCTAAGAGGGAAATAGTCATGGTGGAATACCGAGAGGCCACAATAGTCCGCAAGACGATCGTTGAGGAAGGTGAAGTCGGGCAGATCAGCAATTGCGAGCACGCGGTACTTGTTTGTGTGGGCGCTTTATTGCTTTTGGCGGTGTTGCATCTGTCATCAGGGTATATAACTCGCCTTCTGGAGCCGCAGCAATTTACCGCTGATAGGCCGGCTCGAAGTTTGTGAGCAGCTACACCTCGCGTTCGCGCTCAAAGTCAAAGGTCTTCTTCAGGTAGCGTTCAAATTTCTGGGTGCGGCTGTCGAAATATATAACGCTGCCCGCGACGATGACGCCTGCCATAGCTGCAATTGTACCCAGGCCAGCGATGAAGAAGTTGAATAGTGCGAACAAGAAGTAGCCTGCGACAAGTAGAAGGATAGCACTGCCCACTACTAGTCCGATTACTAGGGGCGTTGGCTTGCGGACGGCCACCATCGTCATCAAACAAACGATACCGCATATGATCATAACTTCATTCACTGGGCTGAATCGATGCAACCAGTTGCCGTGACTGAGGTTGGCTACTAT
>JAYVGZ010000336.1:0-3960 GCA_043771805.1 Pseudomonadota bacterium | reverse complement strand
GTGGAAAATCCGGTATAATATGTAAAGTTGTCGCGTTTTACCCGTACAACGCTTCGGAGACTGTCAAATGGGCATCCTACGAAGTGGTGAACGGTCCGCAAGTTAAGGTGCGGATGGTTTTTTTGAGTTTTGTGTCTCTTACAGGGAGTACACAGGTTTTAGCAGGTGGACTGAACGTTTGAGCGTCTTTCAACGCTTAAGGGTGTTCAGACGTTTAGTCCGCCGCAAAAAATATTTTTTTCTGGTTTTTCTCATTGTTTTTCTTTTGCGGCCGTTCACACTTCATCCACTAACTTATCCCTCCCAGTCGAGCGTCTGCATCACCTCACCCTACAAATTTTTTTTTCAGAATATCGGTCACGTTATTACTGCTTATTGCCAGTGAAGCACGGGATTATTTTGCGTTGGTACACCTACCCCCAACGATGCGGCTAATTATTGACGGCAGTCTGATTCTGAACCCAGAACAAGACGACAATTCCAGCGACGACTAGGCGATAGATTCCAAACGGAATAAGCGAGCACCGACCGACTAATCCAATAAACCATCTCATAGTTAGTAGTGCGGTAACAAACGATACAAGGAGCCCGATCGACAGCAACCATAGATCCTGGGAAGTGAGCCCGGGCAACGCCTTTACAAGATCAAGCCCTGCAGCAGCGGTAAGGACAGGCACAGCAGCTAAAAAAGAAAATTCGGCCGCCGCCTTCCTGCTTAACCCCATCAACATTCCACCAATAATGACCGTCCCCGATCGCGACATTCCTGGCCACATCGCGAGGCACTGAATGAATCCAAGGAGCAGACATTGCTGCCATGTTATCTCATCTGCTTCAACGCCGACTCGATCGCCTTTGTACCGTTCCACTGCGATCATAATGAGGCCTCCAAGAGCCAGCGCCGCGGCTACTGGGAGGGGACTAAAGAGATGTTTTTTAATTACACCGTGTAGAAGGAAGCCAAAAAAGAGAGCTGGCGCAGTAACCATACCGAGCTTCCACACCCCAGCGCTGCCGCCGAGCCCAGGCTCGAGACACCGCTTGAAGTCAAAGAGCCCATCGAAAAGGGCAGCAAACCGTTTCCACAGCAACACAATGACACTCAGGATCGCACCCACCTGGATAATCACCTCGAAGCTCTTCTCCTTTTCTCCCGAAAAGGAGAGGGCCTCCCCAAACAGAATAAGGTGCCCTGTACTTGAAATGGGAAGATATTCGGTGACCCCTTCTACGACTCCAAGGATAATTGCGATGAGGGTTTCGGACATTTCTAATGCTTTTCTCTTTTCACGCGCCAGAGGCTGCGCAAGACGCAGCGACGGACGCTCTTGTTTGTTCTGACTGCGTAGGAAATAGTCAATTGGACGCAGTAGGGACACGAGTACTATGGAACTGATCTCTTGGAAAGAGTTTGAACGGGTCGACATTCGAGTCGGGACCATCGTTAAGGTCGAAACGTTCCCGGAGGCTCGAAAGCCGGCCTACAAAGTATGGGTTGACCTCGGCGAGCTAGGGGTAAAGAAGAGTAGTGCCCAGATTACAACGCTCTATTCACCAGAAGATCTGGTTGGCTCGCAGGTCATCGCAATCACGAATTTCCCCCCGAAACAAGTTGGCCCCTTTCTTTCAGAGATCCTTATCACCGGATTTGTTCGAGAAGATGGCGCAGTGGTTTTATCACGACCGGAAAAACCGGTGCTAAATGGGACGAGGCTCGCTTAATGTTAACAGCCGCAGTGATCGGTGGTGGACTTGCAGGTGGCTGCGTTGCATGGGCGTTAGGAAAGCGTGGAGTTCGCGTGACGCTCTATGAGGCGGAAACGACTCTGTGTGGCAAAGCCTCGGGAAACCTTTTTGGCGTGGTGATGCCTTACTTGGCGGTGAAGCCGTCTCCCCTTTTAACGGTGTACTCAGCTGGATACCGCTACCTTCATAAGCTTCTAAGGGACACTGCCTCAGTGAACAATCATTTTTTTCAGGTCGGGGCGCTACAGCTCCCTTCCCTTGCGCGCTTCTCAGAGCTGTTCGCTGATCCGCGAGCGGTATCAAATGAAGGAACAATTCGCGCTGTCTCGAGTAGCGAAGCCTCTTCTCTTGCTGGTACTACTATCCAGTCAGACGCGATCTACATTTCCGATGCTGGCTTTCTCAAGCCATCTCAATTCATTAACGCTCTGCTCACTACCGTCCACGCCTACGTGGATATTCGATGCAATTTTCGCGTAGTAAAACTTCAACGGCTGCCGAATGGTAGCTGGCAGTTGTACCATTGTGACGATCAGGCGCTGCAAAGTGTGGATGCTGTCTTTGTTTGCACAGCATTTCAGGCGTCCATGTTTGATCAACTCTCGTCCCTTCCGCTTGAGCCTATTCGGGGACAAACTTCTCTTGTGCGGTCTTCCGACGTTTCTTCCCTGCTCAAGAGTGTCGTTTGCTACAATGGATACGTAACGCCAGCCGTCGATGGCGTCCACCTCCTAGGTGCCCACTACCGTCACTATGATA
The DNA here is from genome assembly GCA_043771805.1 of Pseudomonadota bacterium. Lineage (GTDB taxonomy): Bacteria > Bdellovibrionota_C > UBA2361 > UBA2361 > OMII01 > JAYVGZ01. The sequence continues at coordinate 1,455 of JAYVGZ010000336.1, read as the reverse complement.
ACCGCGATGAAGTGGATTCGTGCGATACCGACGATATCTTAGGGAGGTGTTCTCGTTGGCTTCCAGAATTACGAGTGGGATCGACAGACGTTTTATCATCCCGCGTATGCTTTAGGACCTCTACCTTTGATAGACTCCCCTACGCGGGGGCGGTGCCCGTCGACGGTTCGTTGATCGATAGTAGTTGCTCAGGCCACGGTAAATCAATTGGACTCTTTGCATCCCTTGGGCATGGCAGTCGTGGACTACTCTCGGCTCCATTGTCGGCTGAGATCGTTGTTCGTGCTGCCTTAGGCGAGGATGAAGCAGAACTAAAAGACGTGGCGGCACTCCTTAATCCCGCCCGCTTCTTAGAAAGGCAAAAAGTTAATACTGGTACGCCACCGTCATAAACACAGACCGTTCAATATTCGTCTCAGGCCTTCCGAGAAAATCAGCGCGATACTCAAAATGTTGATCACGCAACGCCTGGTTCACATTCAGCGCAAGGCGAAGCTTATCGGTAGCCCGCCATGCCAGCTGCAGCTGAGCCTCCCAGTATGCGCCTGCACCTCCACTTACGACTGGATCAACGAAGCGAATGAAAGGATTGAACTCAAAATCACTTGGTAAATCGAACTGCCCGCGCGCTCCTAGCTGTGTCACAGGGAGGTTCTGCTGCTCCGATTTTAAAAAGGGGTCGGTACTGCCATTGTCGAGTGATGTATGAACCACCTGCATCGAATGCCACACTTGTACTCTCGTTCCCGTTGCGGGAGCCCACTCTGCAAGGTTCTCGAACCCATATATGTGGGACTTTCCGTTGCTATCAAAATCGAGTGGTTGCACAACAACCGGGATCCCATTTATTGCAGTTACACTTGCTTGCGCCCGTTCAAAAGTTGCAAGGTCAGAGTAGTCAGCGAAGAAGGCAGTTGAGTCAAGTGACACCGTTCGGGTGAGTCGGGAACGCACCCCAGTATCATAAGAAATAACGAGTGAGTAGCGGGGACAGAGCCCCGCCCTCTCAGAACCGGACTTGGAGAGTTACACCATCCGGCTCCCAATAAGTATGCGCGTCAGGTCTTGGAGTAGAAAGAGTGTACTATACGAGGGCGCGGCATCCTGAGTCGGTCATACCACACCCCGAATGTAGCCCAGTCGCAGCTTCTCTTGTTGCTCCGGCGATTGAGCCACTTGAATAGTAGCCGCTGCACCCGGTAGCAGTAGTTGGATAAGCTGCGTGTGTTCTCACTAACGCCGTAGTAGTTGATGTGCCCTCGCAGATGCTGCTTCGCGTACAGGACCATGGCTTTGGTGCCGGCAGTTCGCTTGCCCCTGAGCGTCGTTCTCACTTCCTGTAGTTTCATCCGAAACTTCGTAACCACTCACGGTATTTTCCCAAGCCCTGGATTGTTCTACCTGAGATCACACTGTTTCTGTGTATCTATATCAGTAGCGATGTGCCATATACGT
>JAYVGZ010000335.1:0-3802 GCA_043771805.1 Pseudomonadota bacterium | reverse complement strand
GCGCTCGAGCGAAGAAATCATGCGTACTGTTTCAACATCGAGAGGAAGGCCCTTCGAAGGTTCAGCCATGACTTGCGTGTAGAGCCTACTCTGCTGCTCTGAGTTGAGGCCGCCACTGATTCGCCTCCAGAATATCGCCCACGCGGTCCGCGATGCCTGATGTTTTGGAAACGCCACCCCCTGCTCAAATAACTTCCACGCCTCACTCATTCGAACGACATCAAGCGACGTCCCGAAACCCGGCCGAAGAATAAATCCCGCAAGAGCGAGCCAGGAAAGCTCATGTTCTATAGACCGAGACCGTCTTGAAATTCCCCGAAATAGCGGCGCCCAAAGAGATCGCATGAAGGAAAGTGGCCACTCTTTTCTATCTAGCCCAGTAATCCTCTCTACCTCTTTGAGTAAGTGTAAGGCACAAATGCGCATCATCGCCTTCATTCAGGATGAACACTCAATCAAAGACATCATGAAGTCCCAAGGCTTCGGCCGTGAGCTCAGCCGAACGGGATCCCTGACTTCCAAGTGCCGCCTCCTATTCCTAAAATCATCAGCGCTGTAGAGGCTATCGATGAATTTCCCTCGTACGACACATTCGAGCCTCATGTGGTGAGCTGTGCCGAACCATCCCCAGATGACTTCTAAAACCCGGTTCTTGTCTGACGGAATGGGGGCCGTGTATATCGATGGCGAATTTTCGCAACTTAGCTCGCCCTCCTCAACTCTAATTGGACCCTTGAAACAATCCCCTGGAGCACGTGACTTCCAATTCTGCCCATACTCCTAGCGCTATCCGACCCTCCCGATCGCTCCTGATTCCGCCTCCTACCTCAGATGAGATACTTACGAAAAAGCGATCGATTTGCCTATCCTTAGCAGCTTTCTTCTTTCTCTCTCCTCGGCTGCGTGAGGAGTATCTTCGAATATATCGGCAGATGGACTCGTATGTGCGAGGGATCTGTGCTGACGGAAGAGCTAAGAACTCTAGTGCGTCAAAGTCGTGCGCTGTGTTGTCATTTGTGGTTTAGGTAACTATATCATCTTGGAGTGAGAGCTTCTCTAATGAGAGCGGCCCGCGCTCGATGTACCGCGCTACGAATTGCGAGCTCTCTTGGTCGTGGAAGGGTTCTCCAATCCATACTGAGAATCCGGTGTGCTCTTGGCTCAGCACCTGGGCTACATCACTGCGATCAATGAGACCCTTTTTGCAAAGAGCCACGAGAACACGCTTGGCGAATTCTAAGTTGAGTGCCTTAAGGTCAATCTCGGTAAACGGTGAGAAGACATCATCTTCACCCCAGACGCCGTTAGCCAGAAGGCCGTGAAGATGCGGGTGGAAATTTAAGGACTCCCCTGCGGTCTGTGCTGTGAGAATAGCACCAATAGTGCCGCCGTCTTTAGTACACACCTCCTTCCGATAATATTCAAGTCGTTGAAAACACTGATAAAAATCAAATTCACTACACAGTGTGTAGCGAATCTAACTCACTCATTTCCGAACTCAGTTGGAGTCACTATAGGCTTCTGATGCGCGTATCACGTTCTGAAGCGCGATCGTTCTACGAAGTGGAGTGCATCAAAGCGGGCTGGTCCGTTAGAGAGCTTGAGAGACAGATCTGTTCACTGCTTTTCGATCGTCTCGCTAAGTCACGAGATAAGAAGGGTCTGCTGGCTCTCGCAAACAAAGGGCACGAAGTTTTTCAGATCGAGGATCTCATCAAGGATCCCTACGTCCTTGAGTTCACTGGGCTACCTGAACCACCGCAATTTACCGAGTCACAACTCGAAGAGGCGCTGATCACGAGTCTTCAAAAATTCCTGCTCGAACTCGGGCATGATTTTATGTTCGTGGCTCGGCAAAGACGCATTACTATCGACGGCGATCACTTCTTCATTGATCTCGTTTTTTATCACCGTACTCTGCGCTGTTTCGTTCTAATCGATCTTAAGACTGGAAAGCTTACGCAACAAGATGTTGGTCAGATGCTTCTCTACACTGGATACTTCAAGACCGAAGAGACTCACCCTGATGAAAATCCGCCAATCGGATTAATCCTCTGTACCGAGAAGAATGAAGCTGCTGTGCGCTACACCCTGAGCGATACGACCAGAAAGGTGTTTGCCGCAAAGTATCAGATGCATCTACCGACTGTTGAGGAATTGACAGAGGAACTACAGCGTGAACGTGCTGCGTTAGAAAGTAAGCTATTCGTTCTCGGCGCGGTCAGACAGAAACGGAGCAAGCGCAAGCGCAGGTGAGGAGTACGACCTTATCGACCCGGAATTTGACTCCTCACTTTTGCGGCTATCGTTGCTATCGCTATAGGAACTTCCCGCAACGTGATGGCCCAGGAAGATCCATCTCCCCCTGAACTTGCTTCAACACCGGCATAAACTCGCGATGCACTAAAGACAGCAGCCTCAGATAGTCTTGTTGAAGCATTTCGTAACTCAACTGTAGCTAAGTGCGTACCCGACGAACTTATAAATGACGAAAATCCACTGCCTACAGGGGTTCAAGCTGATTTGATTGAGCGGTGCTTGCGAGAGCAACTTTTATCAGCTCTCCGTAACATTCGCCAAATTCGTTCAGCCTTTGGCGTAGCTTCATCAAAAGCGTTAAGAACTGCTACGAATGACCTTATCTCGCAATGTAGCTCGGATGAGGATCCGCCGGCGTAGTGAGGAGGGGGGGTGCTATGGATATTGGGATCGAATGTGTGCCGATGTTTGTAGAGTAACGGACACCGGTGTTCCCTTCGCCGTAGAGAGTTACGTTTTTGCAATGAGAATAGGTGGGGACAGCGTGAGAATCAGTATTTATGCGTTTCGAAGGAGCTGTAGACCTATCTGCGGAGCCTGATTCGCTTGACCGAGTAAGCTTGAAGCTACCTTTTGGCGAATACCGGAGGCGATTGATTTTGCGGCTTCTTCGGCGATATCGGCGTCGGTGATGCGGGAGGCGGCGGCTTTGTAGTTGATGGTTGATGATTGTAGGGTGTTTACGAAGGTTGAGATGCGGCTTGTAGTGGCGCCTAGTTTGGAGCGGTAATCGAGCAACTCAGCGCGGTAGCGTTGGGCGAGGTCTAGGGTTACTTTGGCGCTGGCTTTGTTGGAGACTACTACGCCGGAGAGGGTTTGGACGCCGGTTTTGGTTAGATCGCGGAGGAAGACATCGCCATATACATTTGTGTCGCCTGAGACTAGGGTGTCGGAATAGGTCTTGTCCTGACCTGGGTTGACACATGAGTTAGTGTCGACCTAGCAGAGGAATTATGAGAAAAGGACCGACATCGAAGCGGTATGGCGAAGCGTTCAAGCGGCAGATTGTAAGCGAGCTTGAAGGTGGTAAGACAACGTTGCCGGAGGTTCGCCGAAAGTACGGCGTAGCTGGCGGTGTTACCGTTCGAGGATGGATTCAAAAGTATGGCAGCGGGAAGCGCGTACGAGGAGCGGCGTTGCCGGAGCGCGTTACGACGACGCATAAGACGCTGGTGCTTGAGCGCGAGAAGCGGGAGCTTGAACAGACGCTCGCTCGTGTGACGGTAGAGAAGGTGGCGCTCGTCTCATTGATAAAAGAGGCTGAAGCGCATCTTGCGTTGATCTGAAAAAAACTTTTGGTTCGGGGCGGTAGACTGAGCGAGTACGGCATTACGGCGCGAAGGCTTTAGCCGAGTCCTCTGCACCGTATGCCGTACTCTACAGGTTACACGGCAAGCATACTATCAACACGGCGAACAAGTTCTTCGCACCCGGTTTACAGAAGAGATTGTGATACAACTTGTACTGGGGTGGCGTCGTAAGA
>JAYVGZ010000334.1:0-2193 GCA_043771805.1 Pseudomonadota bacterium | reverse complement strand
ATCCGCCCCTGAGGGGCTGGACGCTACTCGGACTTTAACTCCACCCCCTGAACGCTTACCAATAGCGGACCCGTTCATCAGGAGATGAGCTGACAACCCTTTGATCACATAGGATAGGCCACAACACGGTGCTATACTTTTTGCTAAGTATTCGATTTTCCTAATTGAGTCTCCGCCCAATGTCCAGGTACAGTAGCGGTGGTTTCGGCCAAAAGAAGTATGGAATTCGTGAGGTACAGCGATGGGGTATATTGAGAACAACCTCATGCATGAGGAGAACCTCGTGCATATTACAAAGCTCCATCCAATTGTATTGATTTGGCCCGCGATGGCGGTGTCCTTTCTAGCCGGAACCCTGTCGCTCGTGCGAGACGAAGAAGTGTTGTTTATTCCAGCACTCATTCTATTTGTCTTGTGTGGCGCGCGGCTTGTCGCTCGTATCGTGTATTTCGTTACGAGCGAATACGGGATCACTTCAAAACGGGTCCTAGGGAAGACAGGCTTTATTCACCGTAATTCACGCGACATCGTTCTCAACAAGGTCGAAGCGGTCTCCCTGCGGCAAAACGTCTTAGGACGGCTTCTGAATTATGGAACCATCCAGGTAACCGGCACCGGTGGTACTGAGGAGTCGCTCGAATTCATCCCAGACCCACTCGCCTTTAGGAATCGGATCCAGGAGCAGCTTTCGGATTCAGAGGAACGGGGCGATGTGTCAAGGGCGGCAGTTGAAGCGTAGGTCAACGTAGCTTTCTGATTTAGGCTCGATCACGCAACAAAAAATTCGTAATTGCGAACCTCATCTTTTTCACCACTAAAGAGGTGTTAGGTGGCCACGAATCTGAATCAATCAAAAGCAACCGTACTTTCAATCGCCTTAGCGATAACGCAACTCCCGCCCCGCCTGCAGACTGAAATTATGCTGATAGCCCGCGAGCAGGGCGACCTCCTTGCATTGATGCACATTAGCGACCTCTGGCGCCGAATACACTCGCTACTAACCGCTGTCGAGCCACTAGCCGAATCCGCTCTTGCCTTAGGCCTTCACCTCATTCCGTTCGGAGATAAGCTTTACCCCACCGCACTGAGCGACTTAAGTTTCCCACCCCCAATACTTTTCATCCGCTCCAACCTGCCCCTTCCAACTATGTGGCCACCCTGCATCTCGATCGTTGGTGCGAGAAAGGCATCAATTGAAATGTGCACTGCAACAACAAGGCTCGCCTCTGGGCTGCGCGCTGCAGGTGTCACCGTTGTGAGCGGCCTTGCACTCGGCGTTGACGGTGCCGCACACCGCGGTGCCCTCCTCACGGAAGGCGACTGCTTGCCAACTATCGCTGTTCTCGCCCACGGCCTCGACCAGGTTTACCCCTCATCGCACCAACCTCTTGGTGATGAAATAGTAAGGAGGGGTGGCGTCGTGATGTCGGAGTACCCGCCAGGCATTCAGCCGCTCCGACACCACTTCCTTTCACGGAACCGAATTATTGCAGCACTTTCAACAGCCACCATCGTCGTACAGGCCGGGGAAAGAAGCGGATCCCTCGTCACAGCGCAGGCAGCAGTGGATATCGGACGCGAAGTGTTAGTTCTGCAAGGAGATCCCGACGATCCGTCCAGCGCCGGGGGTAGGCGATTGATCGAAGATGGTGCAATCCCGATCACCGAAGCACGAGAAGTGCTCGAGTTGTGTGGAGTAGGGGAGAGGGCGAATGCGCAAGAGACACCGCCTGTCGCGGCAGGAGTGAAATTACCTCTTACCGAGTTTATTCGTCTTACCCAGCTTTCAGGGGCAGCAGTAGTTCAGCTTGAGATCGCCGGAGCATTGTCTAGGCATCCCGGAAACTATGTGGTGGTGAGTGTGAAAGAGTGGGAGCGGTTGACGGCGTAAGGTACGCTTGGGGCAAGAGATTGTATTGATAAATGTCTCATCCTTTCGCTTGCTTGACTTGGTCGGCCCGCTTCATTACTCTCGGAGACCGTACGTGGTGGCTGTAGCTCAGTTGGTAGAGCATCGGATTGTGGTTCCGAGGGTCGTGGGTTCAAACCCCATCAGCCACCCCAAATTTCTCCTTCGTGATCCGTCGAGTTACCTCCGGTTCACTCCTTTTCATTGCATCTCTTAACTTTGGATTAAGTCCTTATTTTGTCAGCTTAACTTTAAAGTAACCACTCACGGTATTTTCCCAAGCC
>JAYVGZ010000333.1:0-2029 GCA_043771805.1 Pseudomonadota bacterium | reverse complement strand
AGGATCCACAAGATCTTCGCAGCGCGTTGAAGGCAAAGCTTTGCGGTGCTACCGTTTCGAAATGACGATTAATGACCTCCTCACTCCCCACCTGCCAGGCGATGTAGCAGCCGCCTTCACACGATTCCTCGCCATCATCAAAAAACTCCGCGACCCTAACGGCGGGTGCCCATGGGATTTAAAACAAACCTTCGAGAGCTTACGGCCTCAAATTATTGAGGAGGCGTACGAGGTAGCCGACGCAGTCGAAGATTGTGACGAGCACCTAAGCGAAGAGCTCGGAGACCTCATGTCAGTGATAGCCCTGTACGGACAGGTCGGAAGTGATACGGATCGGTTTTCATTCGAGACTATTCTGGTCTCGATCACTGAAAAACTTATTCGGCGGCACCCCCACGTGTTTGGCGACCTCAAAGTTTCTGGCACCGAAGAGGTGCTGCAGAACTGGGAGGCGATTAAGCAGCTGGAGAAGAAAGGGTCGCCCGATGAGCGAAAAAGTCTTGTCGACGGACTTCCTCGGGCTATGCCGGCACTCTTAAAATCGCACCGACTCGGGGAGAAGTGTTCGCGGGTAGGGTTTGATTGGCCCAATGCAGCGGCGGTGACCGAGAAGGTGAAGGAGGAGTTGGGTGAGTTCCTTGATGAGGTGCCGAAGGCGGATAATTTAGCGCGTATGAAAGAGGAGTTTGGAGATCTTTTATTTTCTCTTGTTCAGGTGGGAAGGCACTTAGGATTTAACAGTGAGGAGGCCTTAGAGGAGGCGAATAACAAGTTTATTCTGCGGTTTAGGGAGCTTGAGGTGTTGGCGGCGGGGGATGGGAGTGGGGTTGAGTTGAGGGATCGGGGCACTGAAGGGTTAGAGGCCTTGTGGCGAGAGGCGAAGGGTCGGGTGGGGTAGTTCTCCGGTATTATAACGGCTCAGACACGCTCAGCGTGCTTAAAATCACTACGTGGGTATCCCTACGACAACTCAGGTTTGCTCAGCGATGCACAAGCAGTTAATATGTCCGGTAGACCATGAAAACAGCTATAGCCAAAATAGACGGAAGCAGCGTTCATCTGACGGTAGAGGACACCTCTCGACAAAGTTCCACCTCACCGTTTGCCGACGAGTCATTCGCTAAAAGCTGTCGAATCGAGAACCTGATAACCGATTACGAATCTCAAATCAAAATTACGACAAAGAAATATGGCCGTTGGTGCCCATATATTGGTACTGATAATTTTGAAGCTGCGGTTTATTTTAAGATCGTAACAGTATGCCGGTCTGGCGGAAGCCTGGTTCAAGCGACAGAAGAGCATGAGGCGAAGCTCATGTCTTTGATAATCAAGACCGCTTGCCAAGACGAGTGTCGTCGGTGGGGAAAAAACCCCGCGGCGTCTTCTCTCAATGCTATTGAGTCCGCCATGCTTAATCAGCTTGATGAGAATTGTGATCGTAGGCTGACTGCCCGCTCTTCCGTGGCGATCGACAAGGATTGGGAGCCGATAAGGGCAAAACTAGACGAAAAGGGCGTAGTACTTACAGAGCGACAGTTATCAATTCTTGCAGAGCGATTAGCAGCGAACCATGACGGCAAGGCGCGATCGTACTCCGAGATTGGCCAGGTATTATCCATCAGTGAAGCAACTGTAAAGCGCGAGTTCAATAAGATTAGGCAAGTACTCCAGAATGCCGCACATGGTGTTGAAGACGCACCGGCAAAATACACGAAGGCGGGCCAAACAAGGGCGCGCTATGAAGCCTTGCTTCGTAACCCGGAGAAGTGGAAGCTTACTGCCCGACAAACTGATTATATGACGACCTATCTTGAACTTTCCCAGAACGGAAAGCCTGCCTCGACTGAAAAGTTGTGCGAGAGGCTCGGTTTAACACACGGCCAAATACATGCGACAAGAAGACAGGTCAACGAATTGCATCCGATTGCATCGCGCGAATCAGAGGCAGCGTAAGGTAGTATCGTTTCCGCTCCCCATCGAGAATTAGTTTTCCCCTATTCTGAAAACGGCGATTTGTTCGGCTTAATTG
>JAYVGZ010000332.1:0-2227 GCA_043771805.1 Pseudomonadota bacterium | reverse complement strand
GTCAGTAGCTTGGTCTTTCAAGAGACCCCAGAGACTCTGTCGCGCACCTGGATATACGCAGCCGCTTCTGTAGTGCTCTTCACCAGTCTCGCCGCACTGGCCTCTGCAATGATAGTAACTGTGCTTCAAACAAGACTACTGCCCAACGCACATCTACTTCGGTGGCGATCACTTCCTAGCCGGGTGCGTTTTTCGTTCCTTTTTGGGTTGTTGTCTCTTGTTAGTGGAGTAGTGCTCGGGACCCTTCTAAGCTACCGATATACAGGCCAGTTTCTGTTACTCGTTCGCCGCGACGATTCTACTGTGTTCACTGACGCCGGTATTCTTACCGCCTCTCTTCTAAAGGTGGTGATTGTTGGAGCGCTCGTTTTGGCTATACTAGCAGTGGTTGCTAATCAACTCGGGTTTCGGTTCAAGCACCGCACCCAAAAGAGAGCCCGCTCTCACTAATATTCACCGCCCGACCGAGGAGTTCCGTCTCATAATATGCAAGGAAAGATCGGAGGCCCCCCAGACCCATTTTCGTTGTCACCCCTGTTAGCGCTCCTTCCGGAGCGGGGTAAACTGTCACGCCTTGAAGCCTTGGCATCTTCGCTGTTCGCAAGGCACGAGAAGGTCGAAACGCTGCGGACAGAATCGACTCAGAAAGATCTTGAGCGCCGATACGCCGCAGAAGCCGCAATGCTTCGGCAAATTCTTGACTGGCTTGAGGTAACACGCTCAGGAGGCGAGTAATGGAACTCCCTGTTCGCAAATCGAGCGACGCCCCTAGGCGCGGCTACTCTGATGACGAAGTTACCGATATGTACGAGCTTAGCCGGCTCTGGCTTGAGAGTGGGCAGCACCGAAGGGCTGAGGCAATTTTACTAGGATTAAACGAAGTCGCCCCGCATTTTGCCCCGGCGTGGCTTGGAACATCTTTTCTTAAAGCCGAGGCAGGAAACTACGACAGCGCGCTCGGAGCTGCTAAGCAGGCGCTGCGCGCGGAGCCTGAGAGTGTGGAAGCGATGTTGTACATTGCAACACTCTCTCTAACTCTCGGTGATTCGAGTACTGCGGGGACGTATCTCGGTGAGGTTGGAGAGAGAATCGAGCAGGGGAAGACGTCAAATCCTAGTGTCAACCGGTTCTTTAAGATGCAGCTTGCTCGGTACCAAGGAAGGGAGTGAGCTTGGCAAAGGTGTTTCAGCCCACCGATGAACTTCGTTTCTCGCTCTCCCCACCCAGCTATATCTTTCGCCGCCGAAGAGACAGGAGTCAAACAGTATTGACTCCTCACGGGTATCCGGGTAGAGCAACAGAGGGTTCGATTGTCTCTGTCTGTTTTAGGCATCTACCCGCTGAAGTTCTTTGCGCTGGTGTGTAGTGTAACGACCGCTGTAGGCAAGACAGTGTGGGTGGTGAGCTCTACCTCAGCGTGGTGAAAGTACGGGCCGCACGATCGAAGGCAAAAGGCCCCGGTCGAAAGCGCTGCTAACGAGTACAAACTCCCTCATGGCGAAGTCCCCAACTGACAATCGACGATATTACCGCGTATTTGGTCGCCAGGTCGGCGCCGGGTACCTGGAGTTGGCAATTGTTATTCCGATTGTTTTGGCCGTCGTGTTTGGGATCATCACGATCGGAATTTTGATGTACCGGTCAGCCGCTATTCAGCAGGCAGAGAACTCAGCTGGGCAGTTTCTTACGCTGAACCCAGACATCCTTACTAATCTAGCAAACCAAAACCCATCAACTAGAGACACCGCGCGTCAGCAGATTATGGACAATGCGCTCGGGAGCAGCACTTTTGCTGGCATGACAGGCCTCTCGCCCGAAAGCCTTTCAAGCGGTTACATTTATCCAGCTTCTGGTTCCCCTGTTCCTTGCAAGGTGGCCGTGTTGCTTCCCGGCGAATACGTTATTTTTACAGATCGCAACGGCGAAACTAACCGGGTTGATAACACGCAGGCGGCGCCGACGATGGGGAATGTGTCGTCTGTTGTGATGATGGTGGCGCGGGTTGAGTCGATTAATGCGTTTGGGTTGACGTTTTATCATAATGTTTCGTCGGCGCATTTGGCGGCGATGGCTTTGGGGAGTGGGACTGGGACTGGGACTGGAACGGGTACAGGAACGGGGACAGGTACTGGTACTGGAACTGGTACTGGAACTGGTACTGGAACTGGAACTGGTACTGGAACTGGTACTGGAACTGGAACTGGAACTGGTACTGGTACTGGAACTG
>JAYVGZ010000331.1:0-2897 GCA_043771805.1 Pseudomonadota bacterium | reverse complement strand
CCGCTCTAGCGAAGTTGGGCCAGGCTCACATACCGTATATTTCGGTCCTTACAGACCCTACCACCGGCGGCGTCGCGGCGTCGCTTTCGATGCTCGGCGATGTAATCATTGCGGAGCCAGAGGCTCTCATAGGCTTTGCCGGCCCGAGGGTTATTGAAGGCACTATCAAGCAGAAGCTTCCCGAGGGTTTTCAGCGATCGGAGTTTTTGCTTGAGCACGGGATGGTGGATCGGATTGTGGCCCGAGGAGCAATCAAAGATGAGCTCGCGCTCATTCTTAGGAATTTTGGCTTTGGGATTTAGCGTTTTCGCTGAAAGCTTTGATCCTGACGGTCTCAATCACCTTTTCGCAATCACCCTTTCGCAATCAGTCCTTCCTGGTTACTGTCTTTAGGGGTTCTCCAGGGTAGTGCAGAATGTTCGTCGTAACTCCTTGGTGCTCAGTGGTTAGAGCTCTAGGGTTAGAGCTCTGGGGTTAGAGCTCTGGGGTTAGAGTCCTAAGTCTCTCAAGCTTAAATTCATAATGAGCTCATTTTCGATGATTCTGATTTTTGATTCCGGTTTAGTACGTACGTTTCTGCGTATGTGGTCTTTTGCACTTTTTGCAGGGGTCCTATTTGATCTAGCAACGACAGAGTCGCTAGCGCAGCTCCCGCCACCGAATCGCACAGACGTTTTTCTCAACGACGCCAAGACTCAGAAAGACGCAAATAAGAAAATAGCGGAAAAGTCACTGCGGCCCGCTGATGCTAAGTCTGACAACCTGGATTTTCAAGCGGATGAAATCGATGTGCGTCGGGGTGAAAATGAATTGCTAGGAAAAGGTGGTGTACTTATCTCCCAAGGCGGCGTTCACGTTCAGGCTGACGAGGGAAAGGTGAATACAGTGACGAAGGACGGCGAACTCAAAGGGCACGTCGTGATGTCGACTGCCGATGGTTCAATCGCTGCTGAATCTGCCAAAGTGAACTTGGACACAGAAGTTGGCGAATTCCAGGGCGCTGAGTTCGCCCTGGAGCCGGGTAGCTATCAGGTACGTGCTGAGCGGGCTCTAAAGCTTTCAGAGTTCGAATTCGAGCTGGACGACTCAGAGATGACCACCTGCAAATGTGAGGATGGTAGCCGACCATGGTTAATCTCGTCGGATCGGTGCCACATCACTCAAGAGGGGTATGCACACACGTACGGCTCGACTGTAAGGTTCGAGGGGACGCCTGTCTTTTATGCGCCGTGGATGACTTTGCCGGTAAAAACTGAACGCGCATCCGGACTTCTTGCGCCAACCTGGGGTGGCACCAGTCAAAATGGATTTCGGTGGCGCCAGTCGCTTTTTTTGGTGCTGGACGACACAAGCGACCTCACTGTCACACCGCTTGTAGATACGCGATCTCGTGTGGGTGGCAGCCTTGGATACAGACAGCGCTTCTCGGCCACGAACGAAGTTAATACTCGGTACTACTACTCCAACGAGTCTCGCCGTGGAAGCAGCCTCCAAGGGCTAAACATTGAAGGCATCTCCGATCCCACCATCGACACAAATAGATTCGGAGGTTTTTACACCCAAAACTGGCAGCCTGGCGGCGACAGTGACTTGCCCGCGCAGTTCCTCGTAGATAGTCACTACACAAGCGACAACCTGTTCGTACGTGAAATTCAGGACCCAGAATTAGGCTTGTTCACGACCAACTATTTGACCTCGACAGCAGTTCTTCGAGGCGTTGCCTTTTCTCAGGTGAATGCAGAAGCCCGCGTGGAATACACTCAGCTCCTCCAGGGTCTACAGGAGAGTCAGCCACAACGTATTCCTGAGTTTGTGCTCTCTAACACACAGACTTTTAGACCGTTGGGCTTTAACCAGTATGGATTGAAGTTGGTCGCATCAACCACGGCCGATGCGACGGATTTCCAGCGAGATCTAGGTGGCGCAGGTTGGCGGTACGGTGTGCGCCCGAAGCTCGCCGTTCCCTTTCACGTCTCTAACTACGTTAGAGGTCAGTTTGCTGCTGAACTCAACCAGCTTGAATATAATCTGAGTGACACATCCAATGGAGACGGTGTGCCGCCATTGAAGAGCTCCAACAGCTTTGCAGTGCCTGTGTTCGGGTTTGGATTACGATCTGGTGTTGAGCGGGTGTATGACCTCGAGAAGGGTAACTGGCTATCGAGCATAGCAGATATTGGTGCCGATAGTTCCGATACAAAGCTGACGCGGCTGAAACACACAATTGAGCCGACCGTGCAGTATGCCTACGTTCCGGAGGTGACCCAAGATGATCTTCCGATCTTCGACTCAAACGACCGGTACCGACAGCGGAGTCTGGTCACTTACGGCGTTACTTCTCGGCTTTTTGGAAGAATGCTTCGTCCATTCGAACGAAGTCGGGATGTCGGCGAACTAGCTGCTGAAGCGGAAACGCTCCCGATGTACGATCTCTCGACCTCCGTCCTGCAATTTGGCAGGGGCTCGCTGCTCGCACCTGTTAAAAATATTGACCCTCGGCCAGGCGAGGTACGAGAGCTTGCAAGTGTGTCTTTGATGCAGAGCTACAACTACAATCGGTACACCGATCCTGCTGCGCTAACACCGACAGATCCGCTCTCCGATCTCGCCCTTGGCTTCACGGTTTCTCCGTCAGTTTATTTCACTACCGGGCTTCAGAGCAATTTTACGACTCAGGATAATCGGTTTTCGAGTTTTGCCATGAGCGCGGGAATTCGTGACGATCGCGAGGACGTCGCTCGGCTCCGGTACAGCTTTTTAGATGGTAGCGCCAGCCAGGTTGAAGGAAACCTCGAGGCGAAGATTGCCGAGCAACTTAGGGTTGGTTACTACGCCCGTTACGACATCCGAGAGAGCCAGATGTTTGAGAGTAGGGGGCTCTTGCGCTTCATTAATTC
>JAYVGZ010000330.1:0-2229 GCA_043771805.1 Pseudomonadota bacterium | reverse complement strand
GCTTACTATAGTGCTTCTCACTGAAAGCTTCGTAGAGGAAGCGAAGAAAGTCATCGAATACCTGCGATTGAGCAACCGCTATTTTTTTGGTTCGCAGCTCAGAGCGAATTCCTGCAAGGGAGTTCTGCAGCCGGCTCTTCACTGCCTCTTTTGCCTTCACACCATACACCAGATGGACACCACCACTGATATCAAGCCCGAGCGCTATCGGTTTCGTGAACCATTTGTCGGTGAAGTTGTCACGCAAGGCAGTCGGCAGAAGCGAGAGTACTGCTCCGATGATTGCCAATCCTATTAATACCGCTCGTTGAAAAATATCCCTTCCCATTGTACCTGCCTACCGTCGCTTTGTTTTTATCTCTCGTATGGATTGCTCTCGCACTCTTTATTGTTACTGCTCTACGCAGCAGCTTCAGCTTTCTGCTCATCCCCAAGGCGCTTTTTAACGTGGGCCTGCTCAACTTTAACCTTTACATTGGCGGCAAGCTCCAACAGGATAAACTCCTTTTCGTTGCCCACAACCTTTCCAACTAAACCGCCGGAAGTCACCACCTGGTCACCGCGCTTGAGCGACTCAATCAGGGTCTTGTGTGACTTCGAGCCGGTCTCTTGAGGTTTGATCACCATGAAGTAGAAAATGGCGTAGCAGACTGCTAACACCGGAAGGAGCTCAACGAGCGATCCAAAGAAACTAGGCTGCCCAGATGCCGGGACGGGAGCTGGGCCAAAAACTTCTCCTGCCAATGCCCCTGCGCCCGGTGCCCCTGCGACCGGCGCGGGTGCTTCTTGTGCGGCGGCTTCACCAATACCAATAAATTCTTCCAGAACCCGCGACGCGATATTACTCGGGAGACTCGATGGAGCTACTAGGCTTGCACCGCCAACTACAAAGCAGTTGAGGAGGGGAAGAAGGACACATGAGATGAAAAATGTATGCATACTACACCGCCAAAAAAAATATCTCGCGACTGAAATCCCTACAGGTCGACTTTGCGCTTTCCCGAACGAAGTGCGGGATCTACGACTGCGTTCATTACTGCAAACAACCTAATGCACCGTAACAACAACAGCTTCGGTGAGATAACACGTACGAGGAATTAATGCACCAGGGCAGAATCACGGCCCCTGGTGCCGCCCAAACGGGGAAATTCCCCGTCCCAGGCCCACCTAGCTGGGCGGTTATGCGGCAATAAAGTCTCGCATAAGCGGGGGAATATCCAGAACCATAGTGGCCTCGCGCCCAGGACCAACGCTTACGACGCAGATAGGGCAATCAATGAGCTGGGCTATTCCTTCCACAAATTTCTGGGCATTCGGCGGGAGATCTTCCCAGCTTCGAGCCTCAGAAAGCGACTCGCTCCATCCTGAAAACTCTATATAGTATGGCTCGAGCCCTTCAAATTCTGCCGTCAACGAAGGTAGGTCGTCTAACACTTCCCCATTTCGGCGGTACTCCGTACACACCTTTACCGAACGCAGTCCAGAGAGGACATCTAGTTTCGTCAGCACAATTGCGTCAAGGCCGCTCGTTCGGGTTGCTCGCCGCATCGCTACAGCGTCAAACCACCCGCACCTGCGCGGCCTTCCTGTGACAGTACCGAATTCGTGCCCCCGCGCTCTTACCTCGTCCCCAAGTTCAGCCTCCATCTCAGTCGGAAACGGGCCTTCGCCGACTCTAGTTGCGTATGCCTTCGCCACGCCGACTACTCCATTGATGACCTTCGGACCAAGCCCACACCCGGTAAGGGCAGACGCAGCAACGGTGGAAGAGGAAGTGACATACGGGTAGGTGCCGTGGATCGGATCTAGCAATACGCCCTGGGCTCCCTCAAACACTACCCGCTCACCCTGCTTAAGGGCTTCGTCGAGGAGCTTACTGCCGCTGCAAAGAAAAGGGATCAAGATCGAGGCTTCTTGCTCAAGCCTCCTCCAGACTGTCTTAAAGTCAACTTGCTGATCGCTCCCAAGAACAAACTTTAGGATCTTATTCTTCTCCTCAGTGTGGGCGCGTACAGATTCTTTGAGCGAAGAGAGGTTCAACAGATCTGCACACCTAATGCCTGACCGTTGATACCGATCTTCATAGGCAGGTCCGATACCGCGCCCGGTAGTACCGATCTTTAGGCCACCTCGCATCCGCTCCCGCTCTTTATCGACAACGGAGTGGTACTCAAGCACCAGATGCGCTTCGCGGTCGATGAAAAGTCGCCCGGGGGATATATCGACCCC
>JAYVGZ010000329.1:0-6027 GCA_043771805.1 Pseudomonadota bacterium | reverse complement strand
GCCTTTGAAAAAGCAACGCACGCCGGCAAGGCAAGGAAAATAAGTATCGGGTTGATGCTACGCAAGAACTCTTGCGCAAGAAGGAGGGAGCCTCTCACTGCCCCATGCTTTGTGAGTAGCGGGGACATAAACGACGATGGGCGTATAGAAGGTGGAACGCGCGTTATCTGTAAGGCTTCGTGGGCCGAAGTAGGCACTAGGGCGAGAAAGGTAAGGACCTTCGACGCGGAGGCAAAAAGCAAAATCCATGGAAGGTGTAAGATGCCCAGTATTGCTAGCGCCACGACAAAGAGAGGCTTTCTACGAAACTGACGGATGTGGAGGAGTGCTCCGATAACAAGGGGAACCAGGAGTAGGATACACGGCGACCAAAAAATCGCCATCGAGGCGGCAAAGATGAAAGCGCCCGCCGCGCGGATAGTAAACGGGGACGTGGGAGACGCATACTGAACGCACAGCGAAAGACAGAGGGGTAGAAAACTAATCGAGATCAAAAATGGTAGCGTGCCGTAGGTCAAACCCCATCTGTACCAAAGAGAAGCCACCGTCATGCTCAATACCGCTGCGAGGAAAGCGGGTTGAGCACTGGTCGACTGCACCCGAGTCGCCCAAAAAAGAGCACCGGGAATCACAACAAAGAGTGTTCCGGCTACAATGTAGTTATAAGTCTCGAGTAAATCAGCGAAATACACGACCGGTGCCCAGAGGAAAAAAAGCCCCAGAGAGCCCGAGGGGAAAAATTCGCGCGCCTCGACGCCAGCATTCCAAGACGGATTGTAGAACGGAATCGCCGGAAAATTATCTTTTAGTTGGCTGAGGCGATAGAGAAAAGCAGGGTGATCATCGGAGAAAATAAGGCGCCCCGAACTCTCCAAAAAAAGGCCCAATACCCCGGCAAAACTCGAAGTGAGAGCAAGCGAGAAAAAGATGAGCACTCCTCTCTCTTTGCCCGAACGAAGAAGAAACAGCACCCCAACCCCGCACAGTAAAGCTAACGCAAATTCTCGATTGAGAGGGACCAGGAGAAAGAAGCTAGTCATCCTCTGAGGACTAGGGCTGACCCACACGAGAAAAAAGACAGGGAGTATGCCCTCCAGCGAGAGCGACGGTCGCATTGAGCGCGCGAAAATAGCTCCGACTAAATAGAGGAACGAGACAGCTATCAGTTGGAGGTACAGAGGTGGTGCTGGGACCTTAAACCAGGAAATCTCGCCATACACACCCAGGGCTAAGGCGAGCGCAAAAGAAATTGATTTTAGGAGCACTCCTGCGCGTTGTCGATTCATCGCGCTCGCCTTTACTCCGGTCAATGTTGGGTTACCTAGAGCTGAAACGTTGGCATCGTAGTGAGAGCAAACAAGCTGCCGGCGAGAGAAGGCATCATGACCGAGCTGGCTGGCGCCATAAGCTTCCCTCCGTTTGTCGAGTCAACGACTAGTGTGTTGGTTTCAAGAATAAGTGGATCCGCATTCGAGGGTAAACTAAGCAATTTCCACCGACTCATCACCTTCACCTCTTGACCACGGTGATCGCGGTGCAAGAGGAAACCCTGCCATCGCCCAGTCTCTGTCAACGTTTTGTTAATTGCGCCTAACTCCATCGGAAACTCAGTTTTTAGAAGAGAGTGCGAGATAGTACCAAGCGCCTGGTCTTTGTTCCATCCGTACAAAGATCGAGCATCTCCTTCCCAAACACTTATCTTCCCGCACATTGTGCGCAGCATCACTGAATGCCGCCTTACCGAGGCGAGATTAATGATTCCCGCTTTCACGTAGGAATCAATAATTTCCGAGAGCTCTTGCACGAGTGCTCTCGTAGGTTTGAACCCCAATCGCTCCTTTGCTTTTGAAATATCGAAGGAGCGATCCTTAGTAAAAAAATCAACCCTGCGGCGAAAGATAGGTGGGTTGATCCTTAGAGGTGTACAGAACGCCTCACAAATCGAGCCAAGAGCCTGCATCGGCTTTACTGGAAGGTGAAGCCAAGGTTCTTGCACTCCCATAAGTTGGGAGATAATGCTAACGAGTTCGTTCAGGGGAAGGCAGGTCTCGCCCGCAATTATAAACACCTCGCCGTTTACGTCGTTTCGCTCTGCAGCCAACAGAAAACTCTCGGCTAAATCACGCACGTCGATGAAGTGAACTAAAGCCTCGCCAGGGCCGACGAAGAAAAATTTTCCTTCTGCGATCGGCTTGAAGATCTTGAGAGTGCGGGTATCGCCAGGTCCGTAGATCATAGCCGGTCGTATCACGGTACCCCTGATCTTACCGGCCTTCACGTACTCCAGAAAAAGCTTCTCGCCTTCCATTTTACTTTGTTGGTAGGGATCGCCAGGGTTGAATGGGGTCTGCTCGGTAGCAGGAGGTGAGGCGATGTGACCCATAACTCCCACGGTGGAGCAGTGAATAACTTTCTCAACTCCTGCTTCCACAGCCCGGTCCAGAAGGTTTCGCGTGCCGTCAACATTGACACGGTGAAATTCCGAAGCGGGAAGTCCTGCCTGTCTGAAAAGAGCCGCGATATGGAGGACCGTTGATACTCCCGCTACAGCCTGCTTCATCGCCTCTTCGTTATTGAGATCCCCAACAACTACTTCGATGCCACGCTGAAGATACGATCGGGATTGAGATGCATCTCTGATCAACACACGTACTTTCTTCCCGCGCGATACGAGAAGATCAGTCACGGCTGACCCCGTGAATCCTGTTGCTCCGGTGACTAGAAAATCGACTTGTCTCATACCCCTATTATCTCGACAAATCCGTTGATCTGGCAACGATAGCCCAGGGTGAAGCTTTGACCAAGCAAGAGTTTTTCTTGGTTAACCCAAGAGAGAAGCTTTACGAACAAATCTCATCATTCAACGATGCGAACGGACAAGAGTCGCCTGGCGACGGTTTCGTTGAAAATCGAGGCAAAGTTCGCACACTCGAGTGCGTACCTAGATTGTCAGTGCATATCAATACCATCAAACGGATCTTCGTCCGGCAGCCCCTGCGCCGCTATCACTTTATTGAGTCCATCAAGCGCCGCAGTCTTATAACTCTGACTAAGCGTCGGATAGTTGAAAACGGCCTGTGCCAGATAATCAATCCCACCTTTGAATGCCATCACAGCTTGGCCAACATGAACTAACTCGGACGCCCCGTCGCCAATAATATGGACTCCGAGCAGCTGTAACGTATTGCGGTGAAAGAGAAGCTTGAGCACCCCTGTGTCTTCACCAATGATCTTTCCACGCTCCACCTCATGGAACCGCGAGATTCCCGTTTCATAGGGCACCTTCTCTTGGCTAAGCTGCTGCTCGGTCTTCCCGATCATACCAATCTCAGGAATGGTGTAGACTCCGTAAGGGAGCGGCAGCTCAAAGCCTTTATCTCTCAACCCGAACGCATGACACGAAGCACGGCGACCCTGCTCAAGAGCGGTCGATGCCAAGGCAGGAAAACCAATCACATCGCCTACCGCATACACACTTGGGCAAGAAGTAACGTAATGCTCGTTAACAGTAATCCGGCCGCGAGGATCCGGTGTCACACCTACGGTTTCGAGATTGAGCCCCTCCACATTACCGACGCGGCCAGCCGAAACGAGGAGCACATCCGTGACTATTCGCTTACCACTTTCGAGATACGTTACGGCGCGTCCATCAGGACTTCGGCCGCACCGCACTACTTTATCGTTCGTAATAATCGAAGCCTTTTGCTGCCGAAGGCTATACGCCAACGACTCGACGAGCTCTTGGTCTACAAAGCCCAGAATCTGAGGCTGCGCTTCGACAATGGTGACCTTGATACCGAGCGCCGAAAACATGGAGCCGTATTCGCAACCGATCACACCACCACCAACGATACTAAGCGTTCGCGGAAGTTTCTTTAAATGCAGGACGGTATCGCTATCGAGAATTACTTCACCATCAAAATTAAAGGTCGACGGGTGCCAGGGTCTCGTTCCAGTTGCAATAACTATGAAGCGTGTATTGAAAACGTGCTCCGTGTTCCCATTTTTAACCTTCACATGATGCTCGTCGATGACAGAGCCGAAACCGTTGATAAGCTCCACGTTATTGCGAATGAGCTGCGAGCGGATCGTTTGCTCTATGTCTTGGACAATCCCAGTGCACCGATCCGTAAGATCCGACATGCAGACATTCTGTTTCACCCGATATGCATCCCCGTAGTGACTTCGCTCCCTGTACCCTGAGAGATGAAGTATCGCTTCGCGGAACGATTTGCTCGGGATTGTTCCATCATGCAGGCAGGTGCCGCCTACTTCATTCTTGAAATCGATAATTGCGGTGCGCTTACCAAGCTTCGACGATTGGATCGCAGCTTTCTGGCCACCGGGACCACTACCGATGATTACCATTTCGTAGTCGAACCGTTGGGCAGCATCTGGCGATGGAGGTGTGTTGTTGTTGGAGTCCATTTTTGGAATATCGGAATATTCGGAGTGGGGCGAGAGTGGAATATGATGGGTCGTAGCGACGGCAAGAACCAACGCAACCAATTGATAACACTCAAAGGCTTCCTTTTGCACGCAGGCTTCTTTCTGTCGCCCTGAACTGTGAAGTGGGTAAGAAGGGGCAACTCCACCGTCCGATGCAGCTGCACTTAGTTTCCATCAAACTGAGTCGTAGCCCATAACAGACAACTGGGAGCGCCGAAAACTAGAGTAGCAATACACCCATACATCTGTTATATTGGTACCCATATGAAGACGACCATCGATATTTCGACCCCGCTTTTCAAAAAGGCACAAAGCCTCGCTCGCAAACAACGCACCACCTTTAAGGCACTCGTTGAAGCAGGCCTCAGGGTCGTTCTCTCAGCGCCTTATCAAGGTGCTGATGCAATCGTGATAGAGCCTTATATTTTTGTAGCGGAAGGTACGGCAAATAAGTCTTGGGATGAGGTTTCAGAGATTTTATTGGAAGACGAAGTCGCCCGATTCAAAAGATGATTGCTGTTGATACCCAACTACTTGTGTATGCCTTTCGTAAGGACGCAGTCTTTCATTCCGAGAGCGTTAGGGCCCTCAGAAAGCTCGCCGAATCGGGGCAGCCTTGGGCTATTCCCTGGCCATGCGTACATGAGTTTCTCAACATCGCGACGCATCCTAAAATTTATACTCCTATCGCGGAGGTAGAGGATGCGCTTAGGGCACTCCTCGCATGGAAAAAGTCACCCAGCCTTGAACTGCTTGGAGAGACAGACGACTACTTCGAAATTCTTTCAGATATTTTACAATCGACAAAAGTTCGTGGGCCGACGATTCACGATGCTCGAATTGCTGCGATCTGCGTTGCTCACGGAGTAAAGACATTGTGGACAATCGATCGGGATTTCTCTCGGTTTCAGATGATAAATGCGAATAATCCGCTCATTGTGAGCCCGGAATGATTCGCCTGCATTGAGCCCTAAGTTCATCAAGGAACGTACAAGCATGCGATGGACTATCGCGAGCAATGAAATCTCGATCTCTTCTAGGTCTAATGCGGCCCGCGGGGAAGACAAAAGGCGGAATAAGAATCAGTCTTTGAACCCATAGCCGCATACTTCTCACGGAGCTTCGCAAGAAGGAGTTCTCCGTCTACGCTTGGTCCACTTTCAATGCCTTCCTGGACAAGACAACACAACTCGTCCAGCTCGAGCGTTTCTATTTTTCGTTTGAACTTCCAAGCTCGTAAAGGTTCACAAATTACTTCACTGGTGTTTGCGTACTCGCCGCTTTCAACGGCTGATTTTAGAGTCGCAATCATATCTGGAGGTAGTCCGATGCTGATCTTTTCTACGGATGACATAAACGAAGGCTCCCTTTAGACTCTATTCACAATGGTAGTAATTTTTACTACCACAGGTAATCTAAATTTTTATGAGTTCTAAAAACTTGAATCAACTATGTTTTATGTGGCGATGACTTCGCGTAGCACTACTGTCCGGTAGTACTTCGTTCTGAAGTTGGCAAATATCTGTATTGATTGATTTAATGTGAGGGTTTTCGATTTTTCCATTTGAATTCAGATTT
>JAYVGZ010000328.1:0-10981 GCA_043771805.1 Pseudomonadota bacterium | reverse complement strand
AATCAGCAGCACTCTTAATTAGCGAGTGCCAAGAAGGATACAACCAGGGCCAGTTTGAAACAGTACTGGCGATTCTTAGCGACGAGTTACCCGAGCAAGTCACGCTTGCTGCCTGGTGTCATTACCGCGCGAAGAGATTTCCAGAGTGCGCCCGCATGCTCGATATCGCGGAGGCACTTGCATCAGACGGGGCGACTCAAAGAACGCTTGCTTGTCGCGCATATCTTTATGCTTACGCGCCAGATTTCAAAGATGAGACTGCGCTTATGGCTTTAATGCCGAGACTCTCGCCAACTAACATCGATGGGCTAAACGCAGTAGCGATCTCCGCTCGAGCCGAGGGCTCGCTTATTGACCCAGTAGAGCTTTGGGGAAAAGCTGAGGCTTTCGCCGAGTCGCTTGATATTTCGGCGGTGACAGTTTCCGGCGCAAACTTCCTGCACAATCTTGCACGCCTCGCAGAGGTGAAGGAAGAGTTTAATCGAGCACTTCATTATATCGATCTTGCTATTGCAGCCTATGGACCAGAGGCACATTGGCACCACCGCGCAGCTGCGCAGTTCTGGCGATCGAAAATTTATCAAGGAATGGGCGACCTTGTTAATGCCAAAGATGCTGCGCAAGAGTCTCTCGCGCTTTGGACGACGCAGCGCGATCTTGAGCCTGACAATGCGGAGTGGGGTAAGAGAGTCGCAGGGGCGGTGGCGCGTGAACAGGAATTGGCGTTGCTTCGATTGTGAGTCGATGACGGGCAGAGGGGATAAATGTTTACGTGCTGGCGGGGCTAGGTAATTTCAATTTATGCTCAATGATAGAACGTCTCAAATTCACAGCCCCTTCAAAAACGTCGACTTCTCCGACAGATTCGGTGAAGCAGCGTCTGCAAAACAGCTGGCTCTCGAGACCGTGCGCCTTGAAGACCAGCTGCGTTCAGCAGGAAAAGTTGTAATAACGGACCGAACGATTGATTTCATTGAGTCGCCAGAGGTTGCTGGAACAGTGCGAGACTACATGGTCGTGTCTGCACAGGTCGATCTCGGAAACCAAGAACTCCCGATCCTTCTGAGAGCAGCAATTCTAGAAGCAAGCCTGAATGAGCGATTAGCTGACCATCTTGGCGCAATGGAGCACATTCAAATTGCTCCCCGTAGGCATGTTCTCGAAGTACTGGCCAAACCCGGATGCTCCGAGCTGATTGCACAGATTCGAGACTCCATAACAGCAAATTCAAAAGAGGGGGCGCCGGCGCACCAGCAAGAGCTCTTGAAGCTCCTTGAAGCATCTCGCCCGACGAACTTACCATACGACGTCTACGTCGCCGCGTTCGGGAACAGCTTCCGAGACAAGTCTCGCGCAAGTAGCCTCTTCAAGACCGTCTCCGCTATCAGCAACGGCACACTTTCAATACCAACCTCTCATAGCTTGGGAGTTGAACACCTCGGGGGCCGGGATAGTATTAATGAGGTAATGCAGGCCAGCTTACGAAATGATCGCGACTTTATTAGTCCGTGCGATGAGGCATACAGCAATGATCGTATTCGGGGCATCTTCGCGCCATGTGCCCGGTTCGAGCAATATCATATCGTACAGGGTACTGGCGCATGGTACCAAAAGCTGGAGCCAGGTGAGAAGAGGTGGGTAACTGCGCTCATTAAACAAAATCTGTCCGATGCCGAATGTATTCAGCGTGCTCGGGTGATGTTTCCGGGAGCGATACCCACTGGCTATGTTGAAGAAATCATTTTTCGTTCGCTGACTTCTGGGCGGCTACAGCTGGGCCTTACCGAACAACCGGACAAAGCCTTCCATCTGGACCTCTCTGCCAACAAAACTCTCGATCACATAGCGATTGGCTGTCAGCAGGTTCTCGATCTTTGCGGAGGAAGTGAAATACGGACACTCACCGTGAGCGGGAACGAGCAGGTTTTTTCATCAGAACAGCGCCGAGCAAGAAATGGTTCTCTGTTTGACCTCTTCGATGGCATGTCGATGTACGAAGACGAGAAATACGCTAAGCCGATTGCAGCCAATAACCTTTGGGCCTACCTGGGAGTTCAGGACAATCAGAGCGTAAAAGACGGGCTCTTTACTGCCTTTCGTCGACTGTACGGGGAAACATTCCGAGGTACCACCGGAGAAGAATCCTGGACCTTTATAGAGATGCACCTCACAAGGGAGGGCGATGTTCAGTGTCGGTACCGTGATAGCATGTACGGAGATGCCGATGAAGAACGGCGGGCACCTCCATGGAGCCTATTTGAAGCGGTCGCCAAGAAAGATTCATCGCTACCAGATAACTACATTGGCCCGACGAGTCTCCACGATATTGACGAACAGAATGATGCCCACGGAATTCTGGCTGAATACCGCGCGCGCTACATACGCCAAGGATTATTTCATCCGAATATCGCTGCCCTGACGCGGGCCCTCAAGGCGGAGGCTATTTCTTTTGATCCCCTTCTTGATGAGGCAATGACACTGACGTCTCAAAGCCTCATCCAAGTGGAACGAGCTTTGTTGGATGCTCCTCGAAAAGAGGCAAGAAGCAAAATTCTAGCTGCCCGTGAGCACCTCCATTCGTTGGGTCAATTTGTAACCCCAGATCCGTCACAGTGGCTAGTAGATCTTGGTCTCGAATCTTTGTCTACTATCCAAACCTTATCTCGTGAGAAGATACAACGCGCATTTGTCACACAGATCCAGAAACTCGACGCTTTTCCCGATCACCACCGCGACGATCAGGTGCGAATGAAGCAAGCAGCGCAGGATCAGCAACGTCTCGTCATAGCTAAAGACGAACTGAACGGTTTGATGCGCGTAAGTAGTACGTCGTCAGTGTCTTGTTACGTCGGACGACCTCTTGCGCTCTTCACGGAGGAGTAGCCTTCCCTATGTGACTGGTACTGGCATTCTGCCTTGACGACTTTTGAAAGAACAAAATGCTTCTACCCGCTCGTTTTCATCCGACGGACAATTGGCCTCTTTTTTTTTGAGCCCGAACGTTGATGCTGCCAGCGTCATCCGAGTCTAAGCAGGCAACAGCTCCCAAGCGAAATCAAAAAGCGCCACCATTATTTCGTACGCCGCTTTCGTTTGGATAAAGAGCGAAACCGGCTCAGATCTCTCCGTAATAATAAAAAGTATCGCTCCGCCACCAATCAGACAGTTACCGTTAAACGGAAAGTTTTTGGGCAGTGTCTGCATCTCGCGGTTACCGAGGCCACTTGCAGCTCCATGGCTCGGAGGAATCGACTTCTTGCACACCTCAGGAACAATGGAGGATTGTAAACTGAAAGAGAACACCTTGGATAAAAGAGCATCCAAGGTGTTCTCTTTCAGTTTACAATCCTCCGGAAAATCCACCTTAGTAAAGGAGCTTTTTAGAGCCCTTCCCTACGTCAATTTGGAGGGGATTGTTGAAAGAGATTTCGCGGCGAGCGGCCCAGGATTTACTTTTTCAGAGATCATATCGGTAACGAAGTTGATCTTGTTATTGAGCTGAGCAACAAGATTCTACCGATAGAGGTGAAGTCATCACAGACTTATATAACTGAATTTTCGAAGGGGATCTCCTACCTAAAAAAATTCGAAGTCCCATTTCACTCGAGCCCTATTGTCGTGCTTGGCGGTAAAGAAGAGACTCAGAATAGAAGTAACGTGACGATTCTTCCATGGGATGGTCTTGCCACCGAACTAGTTGGACGGTGCGTCGTGCACTAATTTTAGGAGATCCGATGCGTATTCTCTTTTGCATAACGTTTTTACTCTCAGTCGGTGCCTACGGCTGTAAATCATCAGACTCTAAAGGCTCTATACCCTCCCCAAGAACCACGCCAAAAACGCAGTACGGCGCTGCGATCAACCAAGCAGAGGGCTTAAATCGTGCGAATGATGACCACAACAAGGCATTAGAAGAGTCCGCCACGGATTCAGCGGAGGAGTAGGGCAGGGCGCCACAATTGCCGCCGCCGATGAATGCCCTGCCGTCTTCTTGTTTCCAGGTGTCCGCTTCAACGGCTATCGCGGGGCACCGACTCTGTAGATTTTATAGGGTGGTTCGTGAAGAACTACCGGGAGTTCATACTCCGTCCGGCTCAGCACGAAATCTGCGCCGTAATCCTTTGCGATCGAAATGACTTCGTCCGAGCTGAGTCCATCATAGTGAGCTTTCATTATGGGAATACAGCCAAAGCCTTGACAGTTATTATCTCGGTTGCCCGACAACCTGCGCAGACGATCTCTCCACTCTATGACTTGCAAACTTCGATGGGGGTTGGTGCTAAACTCAGCGACCATCGACCTCTTCGCATAGTACAGGAATCCTTCCATGTCCGGCGGCGTTACAAATCGGGCGTCTTTCGGCATATTTGTCGCAATCCACCGACAGGCGCGCATCCATGCGTCATTACTCGAAGCGATCGGGTTCGGTGCGATGTAATACTCGTAGCTGCTCGCCACAATGGCCCCCTTCACAATCAACAGAAGAGCAAGGAAGATCGGCAGAATTCGAGCATCAGCGAAAAGCTGCCCCGCATGTTTTCGTGCCCACTCAAAAGCCGCCACAAACACAGCCACCGTCAAAAATGCCATTTCCCACCGCGTAAAGGGCCCCACCCCAAGTAGAAGTGGTGCCGCCCCGAGACTTATGAGTGCGGCGCGAGGCGCAGCAAAAAGATCTCTCGATGTAAGCGCCTTCTGTAAAAAAATCGCCGTATGAAAGACACAGATTGCCTGAATAAGGGAGGAGACGCGTGGGAACTGCAATCTAGCAATTATCCCAGTGCGGAGAATATAGAAATCAAGGTAGTGCAGGAGACCGATCGCATAAATCCCAACAACGAGTGCTGAGATCCGTCGGTTTTTTATTTCGGGGTTCGCGAACCGAATAGCTATGACAGCTAGTACACCGAGCGACAATCCAATGAACTGGCGAGGAAGTAGTGCAAAATGGTGGGGAGAGCGAAACATCGCCTCCTTGAATAGAAAATCGCCCGATGCGTGTGGTTCAGATGTAACGATCGGTAGGTACTGATACAAAGTTGGGCTTACCAAGGCCCCAAAAATGCTCAGGCCAAAAATGCAGGCACACACACCTGACCACCAAAAGAGCAGCGGAAAAAAGACCAAACCAAGGTCTAATCCCAACTCAATATGCATGGTAGTCGCCGCGGCGAGGTGAAGCACCGCAAGAAGCGGGCGATCTCGGAGTAGGTAATTCACCGCAAAAATGCCAAAGGGCCACGCCACAAAATACGGCGCTAACTGCCCAGAAAACCAGAAGCTATTGGCCTCAAATCCACCGCTTCCAAACACCAAGAGCAGAAGAATCGCGCTCACTTGTGCGGTGCGGTCGGGGGTGATGAACGAGATAAGAGAGTCGAGGGCAAAGAAAAGCACTACGGCGCTGAAGAAGTACCCTAGGAAAAAGAGGGTCGGTTGAGAAACGAAGGGCAAAAAAACAAGGCAGAGACGATAGAAGTTTGGGTGATAAAATCTGTATGCCTCGACGTTAAAGTCGCTACCTAAGTCTGTAACGCCCTGCATCACGTCAAGCACCGGGAGAAGCGAGAGGTTGCCTCCTTTAACGGCGAAGCGGTATCCGTGGCTAAGGATCAAGGCGATCGCAAATAAGAGCCCGGAAGGAACAGATCGTAAAGCAGACATGGGAACTCTTAAGCACGATTGAGAACTCTTCGGCAGACGGCGATTATTTTGGTGCTCGCCGTGCCAATGCTCAAAGGAGAGCGGCGAGCCTATTCTCTAAAATTAGTAAACTGAAGATCTATATCGTTAGCAGCTGCCTTCAGTTCTGCTATTGCACTTTGAAGGTCGTCTCGCTTCTTACCGGTGACCCTCACCTGGTCGCCCTGAATCTGGGAGGTAATCTTCAATTTAAGCTCTTTTATAAGCTTATTTATCCGTTTCCGTTCGTCATCCGAGAGCGATTGCTTGACCAAAACGACCTGTCGCAAGGTGTCGCCGCCGGCAGCTTCAGGGTCTTCAAACGTAACCGACTTGAGGCTGACATTTCTCTTCGAGAGTTTTTGTCTAAGGATATCCTGCACTGCAGCAAGCTTCATTTTGTCCTGCGCGACGAGGATGATCTCTCCTTCCTTCTCCTTAAGCTCGACCGTGACCTTCGCGTCTTTGAAGTCGTACCGGGTCAAGATCTCTCGAGAGACCTGGTCTACAGCGTTCTTTACTTCCTGCATATCAGCGCTAGAGACAACATCGAATGAGGGCATTGCAAACTCCTTCCAAACAAACTTCCTGCTGCACACACAAAGACCGCTGCAATAATCCAGACTGCTTTGTATAGGTTGATCAATAAGGCGGCGAGTGAGTCGAACGCAACGACAATTTGGTCTTTGAAATTTTTCGAAGGAAGTAGCTGTCCCAACGTTGACAAGAACGAGAACGTCTGGCTACTATCCCCCTCCGCGCTGAAGACCTAGAACGAACAGCAAGCCAGCATTTATGGTGAACTGCTTGGTTGAAGTTTTCAGGGTGGTTCCGAGTGATACGGCGAAACAAAAAAGAGGTTAAACCTCTTGACTGATTCGAAGAAGTAGTAGAAACTCGACAACCTCGCGATAACGAAAGTGACGCGAGAAAGTAGTAAAACAACTGGGTTATGGGTAGAAGCTGCTTAGGGTCTTGAGCCTAAAACGGTTCAAGACTTGGAGAAATGGTTCATGATTGAACCAATACTCTAAAAGCTGCAGTTAAAGTTAGCTAAATTCATTCGTGAATTTAGCGCTTAGATTGTGGTTGCAAGTGCTGGGCTAAATAATTTCGTGAGGTCTCGGAAACGAGATTTTCTACGTAGCAGATTTAATTAAAATTGAGAGTTTGATTCTGGCTCAGAATGAACGCTGGCGGCGTGCCTAAGACATGCAAGTCGTACGAGAAAGTAGCAATATGAGTAAAGTGGCGCACGGGTGAGTAATACTTGGATAATGCGCCTCCTCGCTGGGGATAACTAGGCGAAAGCTTGGCTAATACCGAATAGTTCGCTTGGAGCTTCGGCTCTGATCGATAAAGCCGTAAGGCGCGGGGAGAGTAGTTCAAGTCCCATTAGCTAGTTGGTAGGGTAATGGCCTACCAAGGCTACGATGGGTAGCTGGTCTGAGAGGACGATCAGCCACACTGGAACTGGAACACGGTCCAGACTCCTACGGGAGGCAGCAGTTAGGAATTTTGCGCAATGGGGGAAACCCTGACGCAGCAACGCCGCGTGAAGGATGAAGGCCTTCGGGTTGTAAACTTCTTTTAGCAGGAAAGAAAAAAATGACGGTACCTGCAGAAAAAGCACCGGCTAACTCTGTGCCAGCAGCCGCGGTAATACAGAGGGTGCAAGCGTTATTCGGAGTTACTGGGCGTAAAGAGCGCGTAGGCGGTTTGATAAGTCCGTTGTGAAATCCCTGGACTCAATCCAGGAAGTGCAGCGGATACTGTCTGACTAGAGTACAGGAGGGGAGAGTGGAATTCCTGGTGTAGAGGTGAAATTCGTAGATATCAGGAGGAACAACAGTGGCGAAGGCGACTCTCTGGACTGTTACTGACGCTGAGGCGCGAAAGCGTGGGGAGCAAACAGGATTAGATACCCTGGTAGTCCACGCCGTAAACTATGGATGCTAGATGTCGGAAGTTCTTACCCTTTCGGTGTCGTCGCTAACGCATTAAGCATCCCGCCTGGGAAGTACGGTCGCAAGATTAAAACTCAAAGAAATTGACGGGGGCCCGCACAAGCGGTGGAGTATGTGGTTTAATTCGATGCAACGCGAAAAACCTTACCTGGGCTTGACATCTGGTGCTATCCGGTGAAAGTCGGAGTTCCCGTAAGGGACGCCAAGACAGGTGCTGCATGGCTGTCGTCAGCTCGTGTCGTGAGATGTTGGGTTAAGTCCCGCAACGAGCGCAACCCCTGCCATTAGTTGCCAGCATTAAGTTGGGCACTCTAGTGGGACCGCTTGCCGATAAGGCAGAGGAAGGCGGGGATGACGTCAAGTCCGCATGGCTCTTACGCCCAGGGCCACACACGTACTACAATGGCCAATACAGAGCGCTGCAATGCCGCAAGGTGGAGCAAATCGCACAAAGTTGGCCTCAGTTCGGATTGGAGTCTGCAACTCGACTCCATGAAGCTGGAATCGCTAGTAATCGCGGATCAGCATGCCGCGGTGAATACGTTCCCGGGCCTTGTACACACCGCCCGTCACGCCATGGGAGCTGGTAGTGCCTGAAAAGGCTGAGCTAACCGCAAGGAGGCAGGTCTTAATGGTACTACTGGTGACTGGGGTGAAGTCGTAACAAGGTAGCCGTTGCGGAAGCAGCGGCTGGATCACCTCCTTTTAAGGGTGCCAAAGAATATGTGAGTCGAAAGACAAAGCAGTTCTCAGTTCTACACGCAGTATCGTAGAGCTAGGTCCTCTAGGTAGGAGCATTTGCCGAGATTATGTAGTATAAATCTCGAGAGTATTAGTTCAGTCAGCCATTTCTTCACACAGACTTTGTTAGCAATAGCAAAGATGCATCTGCTGCGTAGCCTAAGCAGTTTCTATCGATAGTCTAAGTTGTTTCTACAATACGACTCATAAATGTCCACCAGCTTGCCTGGTTGAATAAATGAGAAGTTTTTTTGTAAAAATCAGGGGTCTCCCTGCTCTTGCGCGAAGTTTGTGCAAGGTGGACTCTGACGATCTACAATTTGGTATGGGTAGAAGTTTTTTGTTTGCAACTCAGCAAACCCTTCAAGGGGGTAAGCGAGAGCGGCAACACAAGCGAGTGTAACGACTTCAAATATATCTGTGGCGTAAGCCATAGAAGCAAAGAGTCATTATTCTCGAGCGCAACCGGCGAATCTAAGTTCCGAGAAGTTACAAAGCGGACTTAGATTTGTATCGTAATTTAACGGCAGCTAACATTTTCGAGAAGTTTTAAGAAAAAAGTTAAGCTGCTAAGGGTACACGGTGGATGCCTTGGCAGTAGGAGGCGATGAAGGACGTAGTATGGCTGCGATAAGCCACGGTGAGATGCCTAACAATCTTTGACCCGTGGATTTCCGAATGGGGAAACCCGACCGTAAGGTCATTCCGAAAGGAAAGCGAACGCAGGGAATTGAAAAATCTTAGTACCTGCAGGAAAAGAAATCTTTTGAGATTCCCTTAGTAGTGCGAGCGAAAAGGGAACAGTCCAAACCTATAGTGCGAAAGTTCTATAGGGGTTGTAGGGCGTACAATAAAGTGGACCGGAGCTGATAGTCGAACCTAGTTGGGAAGCTAGAGCAAAGAGGGTGATACTCCCGTAGACGAAATCGGCAATGGCTGCGAGTACGTTCCTGAGTACCACGGGACACTTGAAATCCTGTGGGAATCCGGGTGGACCACCATCCAAGACTAAACACTACCTACTGACCGATAGCGAACTAGTTCCGTGAGGGAAAGGTGAAAAGATCTCCGTTGAGGAGAGTGAAAAGATTCTGAAACCGTGTATCTACAAACAGTAGTAGCACTATGAACCTTCGGGTTCAGTGCAACTGCGTACCTCTTGTATCATGAGTCAGCGAGTTACGTCTACGTGGCGTTAGGTTAAGCCGTCAGGTGGAGCCGCAGCGAAAGCGAGTCTTAAAAGGGCGATAGTCACGTGGAGTAGACCCGAAGCCCGTGCGATCTATCCATGACCAGGTTGAAAGTAGGGTAACACCTAGTGGAGGACCGAACCGGTGAATGTTGAAAAATTCTCGGATGAGTTGTGGATCGGAGTGAAAGGCTAATCAAGCCGGGCGATAGCTGGTTCTCTTCGAAATATATTTAGGTATACCCTCGGGCAATATATCTGATGGGGGTAGAGCACTGACTGGACTAGGGGACCTACCAGTCTACCAAATCCAAATAGACTCCGAATACCATCAGAGTGAGACCCCGGGAGTCAGTTAGCGGGTGATAAGGTCCGTTAGCGAGAGGGAGAGACCCCAGACCATCAGCTAAGGTCCCAAAATACATGCTAAGTGGTAAAGGATGTGGGATGACTGTGCCAACTAGGAAGTTGGCTTAGAAGCAGCCATCTTTTAAAGAAAGCGTAATAGCTCACTAGTCAAGTTGTCCCGCGCCGATAATTTAACGGGGCTAAGCATGTTACCGAAGCTATGGGCTTAATTGATCTGCGGATCAAACGAGCAGTAGAAGAGCGTTGTCTATGCAATGAAGCACGACCGTGAGGACGTGTGGAGCGTAGACAAGTGAGTATGCTGACATCAGTAAACGATAAGGTGGGCGAGAAACCCACCCGCCGGAAGTCCAAGGTTTCCTGGGCTAGGGTCATCCTCCCAGGGTTAGTCGGGTCCTAAGACGAGGCCGACAGGCGTAGTCGATGGGGGACAGGTTAATATTCCTGTACTCGATGTATGTGCGATTGGAGGGACGGAGAAGGGTAGGCTAGATGGTCAATGGATATACCAATCTAAGCCCGTAGGGAGTCCGGATAGGCAAATCCGTCTGGGCAATCCTGAAAGGTGATGGCGAGTGGATGGGGTTCGCCCTTGAAGCGAGTAGTTGATCCCATGCTTCCAAGAAAAGCTCCTAGTATATGTACATCGATCCGTACCGCAAACCGACACAGGTGGACAGGTAGAGAATACCAAGGCGCTTGAGAGAACCGTCGTTAAGGAACTTAACACATTACCACCGTAACTTCGGGAAAAGGTGGGCCTTTAGCTGTTAGAGACTTCGCGTCTCAAAGCGGGTAGAGGTTGCAGAGAGCAGGGGGTAGCGACTGTTTAACAAAAACACAGGACTCTGCCAAAACGCAAGTTGAAGTATAGGGTCTGACGCCTGCCCGGTGCCGGAAGGTTAAGGTGAATCGTTAGCTTTACGCGAAGCGATGAGCCGAAGCCCCGGTAAACGGCGGCCGTAACTATAACGGTCCTAAGGTAGCGAAATTCCTTGTCGGGTAAGTTCCGACCTGCACGAATGGCGTAACG
>JAYVGZ010000327.1:0-2705 GCA_043771805.1 Pseudomonadota bacterium | reverse complement strand
TTTCGGTACGTCGATTCGATAGAGGTGCCAAGCGAGCTTCCCGCTGACCTCCAGAGCTTCTGCTCTCAGCAACGCAGGTGGACGGTGGGCGCTGCTCAGGTTTTTCGCAAGAGTATCGGAGCGGTTTGGCGCTCCGAAGTGCCGCTTCTCGTTCGACTGGATGCATCCCTTCATTTGCTCCAGAATGCGGCGTTCCCGCTTCTGATTCTCTCGCTTTTCACGACAGTGCTTCATGCGGGGATCCTGTACTTGAGCGCTGATTTCGAGTCTGCTGCATCTTCTACAAGTATCACTCTGCTCTACGGCGCTGGAATGATGGTCTATGTAACTACCATGTTGTTGGCTCCTTTGCCGCACTGCTCTTCGTGGACTGGTCGTCTGCGGGATGTTGGCTTAGGCTGGTTAGTCGCTCTTGGAATGTCGCTCCATAACTCAGCTGCGTTCCTGGAGGGTTTGTGGGGTACCTCCCTTCCTTTCATTCGTACACCAAAGTGCGGCAGCATACTTTCACCTCCCAAGGAATCTCCTCTGAATATTCGCTCAGCTCTGTCTGAATTTACGCTGGTGATCCTCTTGTTGTGTGCGGCTGCTGCCACCCTGTCAATAGGCGCACACAGCTCTGCTTTGATGTTATCTTTTTTTGCGATTTCATTCCTGTTCTTCGGGATTGCAAAAACGGGAGCAGTGCGTTTGTGAGGGAATCTTCTTGTAAAATAGCGGCCATTATTCCTGCTTTAAATGAAGCCGACTCTATTTATACAGTCGTGCAATCGCTACCGAGGACGTTAATTCAACGAATCATCGTTGTGGACAACGGCAGCACGGACGCAACCCGAGAAGAGGCACTACGTGCAGGAGCAGAAGTAGTAGTTGAGAGTCGCCGGGGTTACGGACAAGCTTGCCTTCGAGGAATTAGTGAGCTGCAGGATGAGGAGATCGTGCTCTTTATTGATGCAGACGGGAGCGATGACCCGTGCGATGTTCCAGCTGTTCTCCAGCCAATTATCTCAAACGAAGTTGATTTTGTTTTGGGTTCGCGTGCCCTTGGTCGAGCCGAGCGCGGTTCAATGACCCCTCCGCAGGCCTTCGGCAACTGGCTCGCCACGCGCTTAATCTGGCTTTTATGGGGGGTGCGATACCACGACCTTGGACCGCTTCGAGCAATTCGACGAAGCGCACTTACCAAGCTTCAAATGCGCGATACCAACTACGGCTGGACCGTTGAGATGCAGATTCGGGTGATAGAGTGCGGAATTTCCTTTCGGGAGGTGAGTGTTGCGTACCGTAAGCGATGCCATGGATACTCGAAGATTAGCGGGACGGTGAAGGGTGTCGTGGGCGCAGGGGCGAAGATCCTCTACACAATTTTTCGCTTCCGGTTTCTGTCGAGGCAACGTCAGACAGTGTGCCCCACTTTTGCGGCCCCCGAGCAAAAGCGGTCGTGAAGTAGGCGTGATTGTCGAAAATTCACGCTGTGCAGCGCCCTCACAACAGACTCTACTTGGGTGTAAAGGATTTAAAGATGGTGACCATTGGATCTCTCATCACGCTGACGCTGGCGACCCTTCTCTACCTGCCCCATCCGCATAGCCACTTCGCAAGATCGTGCTGCCTCTACACCGGAGCCTTCATACCGTACCTGTTTCTTGCGTGGTGTCTCAGTTCGGGGCGAGTAAAAGCCCTACCAAGGTCGGCTCTAGGGTTTCTTTGTGGCGTACCGTTTTTCACTCTCATGTTTGCTCCACCTTCACTCTCCGAAGATGTCTTTCGTTATTTGTGGGAAGGACACCTCTGGGGAACCGGGATTAATCCCTACTCCACACCACCAGCTGAAATTTTAGTCGATGACCCGTTTCGACAAAGAGTTAATCACCCCGAGCTTACGGCTGTATATCCCCCCTTGCTGCAGATCATTACCGCAAGCGTTATGGCCGCCAGTTATTCGCTCGTAGCGTGGAAACTCCTCCTTGCATCCGTCTTTGCAGGTGGGTGCTGGACTATCATTCAATTATTGAGATCGCGCGGCCACATTCAGGAACGCGTACTGCTCTTTGCATGGAACCCGTTGGTGCTCGTTGAGAGTAGTGGTATGGCGCACCTTGATCTTCTTCCGGCTGTTACGATCCTTCTCGCCCTGCTCTTCTGGCAACGACAGCGTGATAGCTGGTTAAGCTTCATTCTTGCGTCCGGAGCGAGTATTAAAGTGTTCCCGATTCTGCTCGTACCGTTGTTTTCGCGTGGCGTAACCGTGAAAGCACATTTCACTCATGGGGTCTCTCTCTTAGTATGCGGGGCGGGACTGTTTATCGTCTCAACTTTGCTGCTGCAGGCCATCGCCCCCTTTGACTCCCCGTTGGATCTCTTTAAGAGCCTTTCTCTGTACGCTCAATCCTGGGAGTTTAACTCGCCGCTTTACTACGGTGCTCTGTCGTTAAGCTTTCCAAAGTGGATCGTGCGGTGTGTTCTATCGGGAGTAACGGTCGTAGCAGTGATAGCGTGCGCTCTTACGATAAGACCAGAAAGCGATCGCATTAAGGTCTGTGGTTGGGTCATTGCTCTTTGGTTGGTTTGTAGCCCAGTCATTCATCCGTGGTACATAGTCTCTCTCGCAGCCTTCTTGCCGCTTCTGGCCCCTCTTTCATGGGTTTACCTTTCTTGGGGAGCATACCTTTCGTATTCAGTCCTCCCAGACTACGTAGAGTACA
>JAYVGZ010000326.1:0-3806 GCA_043771805.1 Pseudomonadota bacterium | reverse complement strand
CAAATCACTATAGAAGCAGATGTCGACGAGGTGGCTGAGGTTCATTCAAAAACATCTCCTCGGCAGTCGTCCTCAGTTGAAGGGATTGTCTGTAATTTCAAAGCATATCCAAGGATTCAGTATTTCGTGGTCAAATGCGGAGAATTCTTCTATGAAGCCGTGTAGCGCAAAGGTTGTGTCCCAATTCTAGACTACTTGAGGGTTGGTAAGTGTTTAAGCTGTCAGGATCGGGGCGGCTGCAACAAATTCACGTTTTCACCTGTCTAATTCCCAGCGCCGTTCAGTACTTCCTTCTCCCTAGGCACTACAGTCTGCAAAAATTCCCTAAATCACTGCAGTTACCGTGATTGAAAGAGAACTCTCCTAAAGAGTCAGCTGTAGTTTCAAGATTATTAAACTATCCACGTACCACTACCTTCTCAACTAACTGATACGGCTTGCGAATTAATTGATTTCCCCTTAGTGAATTGCCAACATCCTCTCCAGCGCCCCCCGAGCCCTATCCCGAATATCAACCGGAACATCGATCACCTGCTCATTATTCACCAAAGCGTTCAGCGTATCCTCAAGCGTTATCTCATTCATATGAGGACACCGCACGCTACACATCCGTAAAATATCCTTCTCAGGATTCTCAGCGATGATGTTGTCAGCCATGCTGCACTCCGTGAGAATCAAGAAGTGCGGTGACTTCGATTCCTTCACAAATGACACCATCTTAGAAGTGCTTGCTGAAAAGTCTGATGCTTTTACCACCTCGGGGCTGCACTCAGGGTGGGTTAGTACAGAGACTCCCGGAAACTGTTTACGAATGGCCGTTATGTCATCGACACTAAACTTTTCATGCACTTCACACCGACCTTTCCAGCCGATCATGATCGGTTTATCCGACACCAATGGCGCCTTGGATGGAAAAAGAATTGTTTTCCCCGTCTCTTGGGCAACATTCGAGGCGAGGTATTCATCGGGCAAGAATATGATTGTGTCGTTCGGAAGTGACTGCACAACCTTTACGGCGTTCCCGGAGGTACAGCAGATATCGGACTCTGCTTTTACGTCGGCGTACGTATTGATGTAAGTGACGACTGGCACTCCCGGGTACTGCTTCTTAAGAGCGCGAACATCCTCGGCCGTAATGCTGGATGCGAGTGAGCAGCCGGCGACCTTAGCTGGCAAAAGCACCGTTTTGGTCGGGTTCAGTATCTTCGCGGTCTCGGCCATGAACCGAACACCGCAGAAGATGATTGGGTCCGCATCTGTCTGCGCTGCTCGCCTGGAGAGTTCAAGAGAATCACCTACGAAATCAGGGACCGTATGGTAGAGGGCAGCCTCCATGTAGTTGTGCCCAAGAATAATTGCACCGCTCTCTTTTTTTCGTCGATTAATCTCAAAGACAAGCTCTGCCTTAATTCTTAATTCAACGTCAGGGACAACCTTAAAGAGCTTCGCTTTCATCAACTCGTAGGTAGCTTGTACAGTTGGAGCGTCGATTGGCATAGTTTTCCTCTGACTTTAGATTTCTAGTCACCCTTCCAACGAGTAAGAACCTCTCGCATTCGAGCTTTAAGCCCCGGCAATGGATCCGACTCGGAGTCTTGCGATCCCTGGGCCTCGTTTGGTGCACTGTAGAGAAGCAGCTCAAAATCGTCCAAAAGTGAGCGGAGCGCAAGGGAAACATCTCGATCCGAAACTCGTTTAGTGACAAGGGAACGCAACTGGTCAACCGTGGCGATTTCTGCTTGGTGACGGAAATGAGCGATGAGAATCTTCTGCAGTAGGTGGCTCAGCTCCGCGATTGAGCCTGCACTGTCGACCTGTGCCGCGGTGACGGATGCCGTAGCCTCAGGACGGCGCAATCTGAGCGCGACTATTACGATAACGCTCACCCCGATCACAGCGGCAAGGAGAAGAATGCTGAGCTGCAGGCTTACATGAGCAGATACCTGCTCAGCGATAGTAGGCTCCTCGTACGGAGGTAGGGTGTCTGCTGATGTAGAGTTAAGTTCGGCTTGAGGTGATGCGCCCAGCGTGGTGTTAGTGGTGGTGGGATCTTTCTGAATAGTGGGCTGCTCGGGTTCGGCGTCCCCCTGAACGACGAAAGCAATATCAGGAGAAGTGGCGATCTTGTACGTGCCGCTGGCAGGGTCAAAGTATGGAATCTTTACTCCGGGGACCCGCAGAAGTCCCGGTTTCAGCGGTACGAGTGAGAATTTAAAGTAGCGGTGAGTGACGAGTCGTGGTCCACGAGCGTCACTTTTCATCTCTGACTTCTCCTCGTAAATCTTAACGCCAGGAGGGGCAGCAAACGGAATCGATTTCAACGGATTAAGATTCCCCTCACTGATAACTTCGATCGTTACACCCTTACTTTCACCAACGTTGATAACTTCGACCGAGTAGTTCGCCTTGATTGTCGTTTCACCCACGATCGGAACGGAAGGGGCGATCGGACGCATCTCTGGGGGGATTGGTGGGAGAGGACTAACTTCGACCGATGCGGCGTTCGATGAGACGGTAACATCTCGTAAGGCGCCACCAAAAATATTATCAAAGAACCGATCATCAAAGGAATCGAATCCAGGAAAGCCACTAGGGCGCTGCCTGTCCGGAATTCTTGCAATGAGGGAACGAACCGGTAGCTCGAGGCTTCCGCTCCTCAGGGGGTAGAGAGCCTTCCTGATCTCAATTGCAGCATAATTAACCCCATCAATACTCTTCGTGCTCCGTTGGTCATC
Organism: Pseudomonadota bacterium; assembly: GCA_043771805.1. GTDB lineage: Bacteria > Bdellovibrionota_C > UBA2361 > UBA2361 > OMII01 > JAYVGZ01. The sequence continues at coordinate 1,071 of JAYVGZ010000326.1, read as the reverse complement.
CGTAATCTTCTCCTGCCAGAAACCGTCTGTTGCTAGATCGTCGAGTTGAATTTCACGTATTTCAACTCGGGTATAGACGGTCACTGCATTCACGACCTGTTGCCCCTCGTAGACCGACGTCGGGCTGACAGTCTGCCTCAAGAACAGAGCGCCCTGGCCATTGCCAAGCGCCGGGTCGTTCCCTATCTCGCCCTTGCCAACGTCAACTGAAATTGGAGTCGTGGTGTACCGAACGTTGTTGACCTCGACCTCCGCTACCGGCGACGACAGTACCCCCTCACGCTTTGGAATGAGGCGGTAGACATAGGCTATCCGGGCATTAACATCCCCGTTGATAATGGTAAGGCTTGTTTGAGGTCCGAGGAGTTGGAGCGAAAAGTCATCTCCGCCGGCGAGAAGAGGTGTGGGTATGTTCTGTGTTCCTTCGGCCGTTACAGTAAAGGTGAAATTGTCGTCAGTCGTGCCGCGTTGCGGCGATACTTCGGCCTTCAATCGAATATCGGCCCAGCATTGACGAGGGAGGCTGAAAAAAAGGAACAGAAAGAGTAGGAACGCAGTGGGGATCGGTCGATAGCGAAACCATCGCTGGGCGCGAGGGGAGGTGCCGGAGGTAATGCAAGCGTTTGCGACGATCAAAAACATTTCAACATTAATAGTAGCGTGGAGGGAGTAGCACTACTCCTCGAACGTTTCCGAGTTCGTCGATGACCCTAAGGGAATCATCAGAACCCATTGATACCAGAACCCTCTTACCATGTCTGCCCCCGGCGCTGTTCGGAGTCGAAAAGCCCTCGCGGCAAGAGTGGAGACTCTGGTAGCGACTCTAGCCAGGCCTTCGCCTCTTCTTTTCCGGGGTTCGATTCATCCATTCGCTTTTGGGCCTCGGGAGTGTTCGCAGCGGAAGTCGGGGCGGGTTCTACGCTCTCCTTTAGTCGATCTGGGTCGGTTGCGACTGCTCCAAGCGGTTCCGGGGTTGCAGCAGTCGGGATCCCGGTCGGCTGTGGTGTTTCACGAGGGGTGTTCCCCGAACCTGTGGGATAGGGAGAAGGCGAGCCAGCTGGAGATGGACTT
>JAYVGZ010000325.1:0-4011 GCA_043771805.1 Pseudomonadota bacterium | reverse complement strand
ATGACATCTGGCAAATTTCTCCGATCAAAAAACTCCTCGGTCAGGTCCTAGCCGGTTCGACATTCCTGCTGCTCTCTGAACAGCCCGAATTATTTTTGGGATTTTCCCTACCACCTCAACTCATATTCACCCTTCACTTGCTCTGGATCGTTGCAGTCATCAATGCATTCAACTTAATCGATGGGATAGATGGGCTGGCAACGTCGCTCGCTGTGGTTGCACTTCTCGGTATTCTTGCATCTCTTGTACTTCGAGGCGCCAAAGATGATGTGTGTCTTGTTGTCGCTGCTATTGCAGCTTTCGCCGGATTCTACCCGTGGAACCGCCACCCCGCAAAGATGTTCTTAGGCGATTGCGGGACCCACGTGTGTGGATTCCTTGTTGGATGTCTCGCTCAGCAAACGGGTTCGAAAAGTGAAGTCGCTGGCACCCTCTGGATCGGCGCCGTTGCGGGGGCCGTTCCGCTCCTCGACATGGTATTAGCCGTCTGGCGGCGGTCAGCGCGTAAAGTGTCCTCCTCTCTCACTGGGACTGCAGTGAGCGGAATATTAACAGGTGACCTAGAACATATGCACCACCGACTGCTGACGCGCGGTCTGGATGTAAACACCATAGTGGCCGTGCTCACCTTAGTGAATGCCCTTCTCGTTCTTGTTGGACTCGTTGCCATACAAACCACCGGGAACTGGTATCCAATCGCACTTGCGAGCGTAGTCATCGCACTAGCTGCCTTCCTGGTGTTCGTTCCTCGAACCGAAATCGGGGCAAGTATCGAAATGCTTAACCTCTTGATGGTGCGGCCCAAGAGCCTCTTGCTCTCGACTTTAGCTTTCTTTACGATCGATTTTTTCTCTGGTTTTCTTGGTTGGTTTCTCTCTCGGGCCTTAGTTAACGGACCCACCGGACTCCTTCGTTCGGAAGAACTCGCATCCGCGACTCTTCTAGGCGTCGCCGTGGCGATCGCTACCGCGTGCACCGAGAGCACGGGGAAACCCCGCCACATCGTAGCCGCTGGAATAGTGCTCAGCGTGGGCGCTTGGCTAGTGTGGGGGGCGTCTGCCCTACTAACCTCGGGATCCGTCATCATACTTTTAACTACCGTCCGTGGACTCACCTTCGTCGCCAGTGGATTTGGTCCAGGCGCAGAGCTTCCCCGTTTTTTTGGGTTCTACACTCGGCTCCACCGTGGTAATAAAGCTCTATCGATGAGCCCCGTAGATCCGGAGTATTTTCACGAAGCCGCTTCACTGCACTCTGACACTCTCGATTCTTCGACCTCCCGGACACACCCTTATGAGCACTAGAGAGATCTTCTTCAACGACGTCCTCATTGCAGTTGTGGTAGCTGAGATGCCGGACTCCCCCGGGGTCTATTTCATGACGCCGCACTCAGCGCTACAACAGATAGGGTTCCAACACCGTAAAGCCGGTGAGCATGTACCACTTCATGCCCATGAGCGGGGGCCTGTTGTGGTAAATAATTTCGCTGAGGTCATTATCGTCAAGCGTGGCAAAATGAAGGTGGCGCTCTTCTCGCAGGCAGGAGATTTTATAGAAGAGGTGTTCATCGCATCTGGTGGAATGATCCTGTTAGAATCCGGGGCGCATGAGATCACCTTTCTTGAAGAGACAGAAATGTACGAGGTGAAACAGGGGCCCTACATCGGCAGAGCAGAGAAGCGCTTTCTTTCTCCAGCAACGAAATGAGGCCTAAACGATGATTCCCGTAAATCGCCCCCTTATCACATCAAGAGACGAGGAGCTTCTCGTTGAATGTATTCGATCGGGCTGGCTTTCGGGCGAGGGGCCGTACATTGAGCGATTCGAGTCAGATTTGGCGCGCAGCACCAGGCGGCGGTACGCAGTGCTCGTCAGCAACGGAACAATCGCTCTCGAAATAGCACTACGGGCTCTAAACATCACACAGGGTGATGAGGTGATTATCCCCACCTTTTCAATTATCTCCCTCGCCCTCGCAGTCATTCGGGTGGGTGCTACACCCATCGTCGTTGACGCGTGCGAAAGCACGTGGACCATGAATACCGATGAAGTGCGTGGCCGTCTTACCTCTCGCACGAAAGCAGTGATCGCCATGCACACCTACGGGCTGGCAGTTCATATATCTCCCCTCGCAGCCCTGTGCGAAGAGAGAGGAATTGCTCTTATTGAAGATGCGGCTGAGGCCCTCGGCTCAAGCTACGAAGGGAAGCCGTGTGGATCCTTCGGCGCGGTGAGCACAGTGAGCTTCTACGCCAACAAAAACGTTTCTACTGGCGAGGGTGGTGCCATTCTCACCGATGATGCCGCGGTCGCAGAGCGGTGTCGTTCATTAAGAAACCTGTGCTTCAACCCGTCTCAACGGTTCGTGCACGAGGAGCTGGGGTACAATGCTCGCCTCTCCTCACTTCAGGCTGCTCTCGGAATTGCGCAACTTGAAAGGGTCGAAGAGACTCGTGCCCGTAAGGTGGAAATTGCTCACGCCTACCTAAACGCCCTAGCCAACCTGGAAAAGATATCCTTTCAGTCATCTCGAACGGATTACACGACGAATGATTACTGGATTGTAGGGTTAGTGCTCGATCCTGCTCTTGGTGTCACAAATCAAGAGGCGATCTCTGCTCTCGCGAAAAATGGGGTAGGAAGTCGTCCATTTTTTTGGTGCGTTCATGAACAACCTGCACTAAAAGGGTATCAGTCGCTGAAAGGAGTGAGGCTATCAGTAGCTGAAAAACTCGCTCGTTTCGGGCTCTATCTTCCAAGCGGAGCCGGCATTACCGACGACGAGGTGCTTGCAGTATGTACCGTCTTTAAGGACCTGTACTCTTCATGGAACCGTTCGCAAACCTAGCCACTGTGTACGATCTCTTGTACCAGGAGAAGCCGTACCTGAAAGAGGCCTCTGCAATTCGAGACTACCTTTGCTCTCGCGGCTCTCCCCGAGGACGTATACTTTCATTTGGTTGCGGAACAGGTCGCTACGAAGAGCAGCTTTGTCGACTTGGATATCACGTCACTGGTGTTGACCGGAGTCAGCCCATGCTTGATGTAGCGCTCAAAAGACGAGACCAGCTTGGTAGAGAGCTTCAAAGCAACCTCGTGTTTGAGTGTCACGACTTACTCCAGTACCCGACAGCACAGCAGTTCGATGCAGTCCTCGTTCTTTTTCACGTAGTGAACTACCTTGACGGCGTGACTCAGCTCCGATCTGCTCTCTCACACCTCTGTAAGCTTGTGCGCCCCGGTGGCGTCTGTATTTTTGATAGCTGGGATAAGGACGGCGTAGAGAGTGATCCACCAAAAGAGAAAGTCAGATCTGCGCAGCTAGCCGGCTTTACAGTTGAGCGGCGCGCAATCCCAATCGTTAATACCGAACAGCAGCGAGTTCTTATTGACTTCGAGGTGACCGAAACGGACTCTCACCAAAAACTTACGCGCTCCTTTCAGGAGCAGCACTGTATGAATTACTTCTCTCACGATCAGATTGTTGAAGCTTTGCGGTCGGCAGGTTTTGTAAACCAAGAACTATTTTCAGATCTCTGTTTCTCGCCAGTCCTCGGCGATCCTTTCAGCCTCACGTGGGCAGCCCAGGTGCCGGCATTATGAGAACCAAGGTTGGATTTTTTGCAAATCAAACTACACCGACTCTTGGAGGAATGTTCACCTTTGAGCGTACCATCATCTCAATTGTCGAGCGCCTTACACCAGACTTTGACCCGGTAGTGATCAGCCGCATCCCACTTGACACCCCCCTTCACAACGTCATCTTCCCCCTTCCAACAAAGAGGAACCCCCTGCCGTCTCTAGACGAATTCGTGCGCAAAGAAGGGTTTGACCTTATATGGTTCAGTGGTGCACAGGAACCCGTGAGCGTACCATTTGTGATGACGGTCCTCGACCTTGCTCACCGTCGGTTCCCTTTCTTCCCGGAGGTCAGCTCTGAAGGGTGGCTCTTTGATCAGCGCGAAGAATACTACAACCGTACTCTTCCGGTGGCCTTTAAGGTGATAGCGG
>JAYVGZ010000324.1:0-3805 GCA_043771805.1 Pseudomonadota bacterium | reverse complement strand
TGCCGTCACGCGTAGATCCTCGAGGGCTGTGGGTGCGGGAAGTCGCTCCATTCTGTTTCCCTCGTTGTGAAAGGCGAGCGGGATAAAAACCTGAAAGCCATTGGTTTTATCTTGCAGCTCACGGAGGCGAATCATGTGATCCACTCGCTCTTCAAGGGTCTCAATTGTCCCATATAACATCGTGCAGTTGCTCTTAAGCCCCATTTCGTGGGCAGCTTTATGCACTCCCAGCCACTCTTCGGCACTCGCTTTGTCACGGCAGATCTTTCTTCGCACACGCTCTGCAAATATTTCAGCCCCGCCACCGGGAAGGGAGCCAAGGCCTGCCGAGATAAGCTGCTTCAGTACCTGGTGATACGTCATTCCGTACCGTTCGGCGAAGAAGTGGATCTCTACCGCCGTGAATGCCTTCCGGTGAAGGGCGGGAAATTTGCGGCCAATCATCTCGAGGAGCTCAAGGTAGTAATCAAAATCCAGGTCGGGATTGAGTCCGTTGACGATGTGGATCTCGGTCATGCCTGGTTTGTATCGCTTCTGAATCCACTCTTCTGCTTCAGCGATCGACATCGAATAGGCTTGCGGCATGCCCGTCTGAATACGGGCGAAGGAGCAGAACAAGCAATCAGCTTGGCACACATTGGTTGTGTTTAAGTGCAGATTCCAGTTGTAGTAGGTCGTCTTGCCATGGAGCCTTGTTCGGACGTGGTGGGCGAGCTGCGCTACTCGTAGAAGGTTAGGGTGCGTAAAAAGGAGCATTCCATCTTCTAGTGAAAGACGCTCCTGCGCCATGATCTTTTGTTCGACTACCGTCAGTTGATCCATAGTTACTGTATTCTTCCCGTGTGCTCGTCTCTTCTGAGGACTCCGTAGTGCGTTTGTAAGTAAGTCGAGACCTTTTGGTGTCTCGCCGAGGGAAGCTGCCCTATCAAACGCCTACCCTATCAAACGAATTGAGTGTATCGCCTTTCTGATCCGGGTTTATGGAGCCGCTCGGCGGTGTAGTCCAGGCAAGCGTATTACAGGAGCCAGCCTTTCTCGTATCCGCGACACGCAATAATGATACCCACAAACAGCAGGTAAATTCCAGCCGCCCCTTGAAAGTCCACCCTAGCAACAAAGCCTCGCTCTGTTACCTTCTTCGCGAATCTCGCTGCAACCGGTAGTGCCAAGTACACTGCAGCGAAACAGAGAGGTAGCTGACCTAAAAATGCCAAGGTTCCAACGGCCAACGGACCGATAAAGAGCGCACACCGAAATAGAGGCGTTTGCCATTTTGCGACTGAGTCGACCAAACCATCCCTAGCAAACCAGGTGCACTCTACCGCCGCTACCATGGATCCAAAGGCGCATGCCAACACCCCACCCTGCCAGGGGATGCGATCCCGCATAAGTGAAAAAGAGGCAGCAGCAAGGAGTCCCGCGCCCGCAAAGGATGTGGTGAAGGCGAGCTTCTGTCGATTCTGCTCCCAGGCACTTCGTGACATGCCTCGCAGCGAGAGGCTCCCAAGTACGAGTAGGAACGTGGGTTGCTCTACACGGGCGCGAAAAAATTGGAGAAGCACCAACATCCCTGCAGCGAGAAGAAGGGTTACCACGAGGTACCCCCGATTTTCAGGGCGCTTCTCGACTTTGGCTTTATACCACAACATCACCGTGCTCTCCGCCATTCCCCAGGTGATTAAGATTACGGTTAAAATTAGGAGACCGGAAACCAGCGCGGTAAGGCGATCCTGGGGTGTGAAGGTAGGGAAGGAGCCGAAGAGAGAAAACGCGAAACAGGGCGAGAGCCGAATAATCTGATAGAGCAGAGCTTGAAACGTTGACCTTCTCATGTTTAGCGTGGACTCTAACCCTGAAGGATCCCCTATGCATAGCCCCACATCCACCTCAGCAGTCCGTCAGATGTTTGACCGAATTGCACCGACTTACGATCTGTTGAACACCGTACTAAGTCTAGGCGTTCACCGTCTCTGGGAACGTAAGGCGGTTGCACTACTTCCCTCGTCGCAACAGGGGTCTTGTCTCGATCTCTGCACTGGAACAGGGGCCCTCGTCCCCGCCCTTGCTCCAAAATTTGCCCGAGTTGTAGCGGCAGACATATCGCCCGAAATGTTGGGCATCGGGCAAAAGCGGTGGGAGTCGGTAAAAAACTGTGAATGGGTAGAGGCAGACGCGCAGGCGCTTCCCTTCGCGGACGGGCAATTCAACGCGGTATCCATCTCTTACGGCGTAAGGAATTTACCCGATCCTGCGCGTGGCTTGCGCGAGATGCACCGCGTGACTGCAGCGGGGGCGTGGCTGGTGGTGCTTGAGTTCGGACAGCCTTCGAATCGAGTTTGGCGAGAGATCTTTTCGCTCTACTCCCGGTTCATCATTCCGTTGATTGGAAGCGTTGTTTCAGGGAACAGCGAGGCATATCGGTATCTGCCAGAAACGTCAGCCGCTTTTCCGTGCGGGGAGCGGTTTGAGGAGCTTCTTCGAAGCGCGGGGTGGTTGCCTCATAGAACGCTACCGTTGCTCGGGGGGATTGCGTTTATTTATCTGGCCCAGAGGAGCGAGTTGCACTATTGAGCTTAGCAGTGCAATTCTACCGCTTGAAGAACCTGCCAACGTACGGCTACAAGAATAAACCCAAGGTCTTCCCGCTCTATGGTCGAACTTCACCGAACTGACAAAATTATCGGTCTTACGGCGCTCACTCTGTTAGTTGTCGGGTGCCTCTCAGTGCTCCTGCCATTCGTGTCAGCACTTCTTTGGGCGATGGTGCTCGCCTTTTCGATGTGGCCGCTATTCAAAAGACTGGACGCCGCAGTGGGCGGTCGCAGGGCTTTAGCAGCGCTTTTGATGACAGCTTCCACAACGATCGTTTTCTTGGCTCCCTTTGCGATAGTCGTTGTGGGGCTGGCTGATAACTCCTCTGAACTGATGGACGCTCTCCGTGGGCTCCTTGCGCACGGACTGCCAGATCCCCCCGGATGGGTTGTGGAGCTCCCCCTGGTTGGTAAGCGGCTTAGCACTTACTGGTACAGTCTCGCCCACGATCAGGCACGGCTGGCGCTGACCCTTCAGTCGCTCTTACCGTCCGCACGGCAGTGGCTCCTTTCGGGGGGTAGCTACCTTGGCTCTGGAGTTTTGCAGCTAAGTCTCAGTGTGATGGTGTCGTTTTTTTTCTTCCGTGACGGAGAAGTTATAAGCGGCAGGTTAAAGCGTGCCGCGCTTCGCCTCGGCGGGCGCAATGCGCACAGATTACTCACCGTCGCAGGTGATACAATGCGGAGTGTTGTGCATGGAGTTCTCGGCACAGCACTCGCGCAAGGAATATTGGCGGGTGTCGGGTTTTATATTGCTGGGATACCAGGTGCGCCTCTCCTGGGGTTAGCGACATTTTTCCTTTCGGTACTCCCTGTTGGTCCGCCCCTCATCTGGGCGCCGACTGCCTTATGGCTCCTCTACAACGACTCCATAGGCTTGGGGATCTTTGTAGGTCTCTGGGGGCTGTTAGTTGTCAGTATGGTAGACAACATCGTTAAGCCTATGATCATCAGTCGCGGTAGCAGTCTCCCATTTATTCTGGTCTTTCTCGGAGTGCTCGGAGGAGTCTTCGCGTTTGGATTTATCGGGGTTTTCTTAGGTCCGACCTTACTCGCCGTGGGATACCGAGTTCTTAACGAGTGGATTGATGAAGCGCAGGCGAGTGCACAAGCGAGTGCAACTGCACCGCGGTGAAGGTATAAAGGGGGATATAAAGGGGGACGCTACCCTTTATTTGGGCGATTGAAAGGGTAGCGTCCCCCTTTTTTCTTCC
>JAYVGZ010000323.1:0-2615 GCA_043771805.1 Pseudomonadota bacterium | reverse complement strand
GCCTCCAAGAGACTCAGAGGCCTCGCATATCCCCTGTATTTGCGCGATCTGCGCATCGGGTAAACGAAAAAAACTGTTTTGGAGTTCCTCTGTAGCCACAGCGAACATATCAATCTCTGCTTCGGTGGCCTTAATCAGAAGTTGAATATCTTTGCTAAAAAGTTGCTGCATGTGATTACTCTCCATACCGTTACCACGAAGGACCATCGCGATGGTGACATACTATTGAGGGTTCTTCTATCTCTTGCTGTTTTTCCACTCACTGCGCGAACAATGAACGAAGAAAAAAGCACGGTATTTGCCGTTGCGGCCAACTGTCACGGCCTTTGGCAATCAAAAAGTCTTCGCATCTCTTTGTACCTGCGCCCACACATCGGGTTCGCTGACAGGCCCCTATCCTGTAAAAGTGAAGTAAGTAACTAGCGGTGGTGAACTCCTCCTTTTTGATACCGCCTCGCCGCCTGCACTCGCAGAGACACCGCCGAACCACGCCTATTTTTTTGCTGTCTTCCTGTCTCGTAACTTTCGAGTTCTTATTAGGTTTTCAAGGTCGAGGAGATCTTGCGGCCGCCCAGTTGCTCGCTTTACTTTTATCAGGTCATTTAACGAGATAAGCGGAATTTTCACACCGAGGAACTGCACGGAATCTCGATTCGTATAGCACCTGTCGAACTTTGCTCCCTTAACGCGAGTCAGAATATCAATCCGATTCGGTTCAATTCCAAAAATAAAGACAGTTCCTGGTGTCGCAAAGTCTTCCTCAGTGACCGAGCTCGTTGGAGCTCCAAACTCTTCGAGTACAGCTATAATTTTCTTGGCGTTTTTAGCGGAGGGCTCAACCCAGAGGTCAACATCCTTAGTATAGCGTGGTTCGGAGTGAACTATTACTGCCTGTCCACCAATGAGGAGATATTTTACCTTACGGTCGTTTAATAACTGCAACAGTTCGATCAAGTCTGAGTTCATCTGGCTTGCCTCCTTTTAGGCTCCACACATGCTCCACCATCTTCCAGCCTTCTAACAGACGCTGCTCGCCAGTAAGTTGAGCGAAGGATTGTTCATACACCGACTGTTCATCCAGATCGTCAAAGGTCCCTTTAAAGATCAGCTTCACTGTGCGCTTGTGTTTCTGCTTCGACATAGCGGTTAGTAAACCTTGTTCAAATGGATGCCACTCTGAGTTTTGCTTGGTTGTGACTTTTACCCTCTGGCAGTGCCACTTCAAATGAAAATTTCTCGGACTCTATTCTTTTAACACATTTATAGTGAGCATTCCTACATCCCCTCGGAGTCAACGAGATCCTTGGCCATCCATGGTGTCACTTCTCAAGGTACTCCTTGTGACAAGCGTCTCCTCATCGTTCTCTCCCGTAAAGCGAAAACGCTGCTCCGTGTTCGTGCTATCTGGGGATTGGGCCCGGGACAATTCGCGCCGCCGCTCGGCGACCCCCTGCTCCGAAAGAACATTAACAAGTGCCAACATCTTTCGGTGACTCTCCATCCTTTCTATAGTAGTTATCCTATGTCCCTATGAAAATCATAGCCTCCCCCCTCCCCCCCATCCGACTCACCCTAAGCCGAGACCGCACCACCAGCCTCAAACGAGGCCACCCGTGGATCTTCGCAGACTCCCTTGTAGAACCACCGAAGGCTCCCCCCGGAAGTCTGGCACTCCTACGAGACCGCGACGGAAAAGTTATCGCTCAGGGGATGTACGACCCAGACTCGCACCTCGCGTTCCGTGCCTGTGCCGTCAACCCGGATCGGTTCGATGATGCATTTGCATCAAGGCGTATCGAGACTGCGATAGCTCTCCGTCACTCTCTGTTTGATAATTCGACAACGTGCTACCGCCTTATTAACGGTGAAGGTGATGGTTTACCTGGGCTCGTCTGTGATGTTTACGGCGATTTTGCGGTGGTGCAGCTTGATGGTGTGGGACCTTCTAACTTCTGGCATTTGCCGGGAATCGCTTCACTGATAGCGCAATGCGGCGGCCCGAAAAACATCTACCGAAAAAACAGATCGGGAGAGCCGGCCTCACTAGCGTCGGTCATTCAAGGTCAAACTCCCGATGTCGAAACTATCGTAAAGGAACACGGCTTACTCTTCGCTGTGAATCTTATCCAAGGACAAAAAACGGGATTCTTCCTCGATCAACGTGATAACCGAGAAAGAATTCGCAGGCTCGCAAAAGATCGTCGAGTGCTTAACATGTTCGGGTACACCGGAGGATTTTCAATCTATGCCGGAAGCGGCGGTGCATCTCACGTGACGACAGTCGATAGCGCGAAACCTGCCATAGCAGCGGCACAGAACAACTGGCTTTTAAACGGCTTCGATGCAAGTCGCCATGATAGTATCGCGGCCGATGCATTCGAATTTCTTGAGAACGCGCGCTCTGCAAAACAGGAGTGGGATCTGGTAATCGTGGATCCCCCCTCCTTTGCTCCTGGGAAACATCACGTTGAGAAGGCACAGGCGGCCTATCTTTCCATACTTACCTCTGCTCTCCATACCACAGCGGTTGGTGGTATTTTTGCAGCCTCGTCGTGCTCTAGCCATATCTCAGCCGAGATGTTCCTTGAAATCTGTGAAGGTGCTGTATCAAAGGC
>JAYVGZ010000322.1:0-6076 GCA_043771805.1 Pseudomonadota bacterium | reverse complement strand
GGCTTGCAAATTCGGTATTCATGCAATGGCAACCTCTCAAATTGAAGATCTAAAAGACGAGTTGGCGCGCCTTCAGCAACGGCTCCTGGCGGTAGAGAGTTCCGTGGCAATTACTCGAGAGGAGGCTCGCCATTACGATAGGCTGAAGACCTTCGAAACACTCACTAGAAGCGTGGTTCATAAATTAGGAACTGCTCTCAATATTGTCACTGGCTATGCCCACATAATTCAAGAAACGCCAGCTCAGCCTGAAGAGGTAACGGAAATGGCCTCCGCCATTCATCAGCAGGCCGACGGCATTACGCAACTCATTCGACGATTAATCCAATTCAGTGCTGCAGGAGCCCCTGAAAGCACAATCTGCAACTTGAGCGCAATCACGAAGGAGACGTGCGACCTTTTCTCCGATTTCGCCAAAAGTAGAGGAGTGCTTCTTACCTATTCATACTTCAGTACGGAGGCAAAAGTGCTGGGTGAACCCCGCCTACTCGGGCAGGCGATCGCAGCGATGTTACGGTGCATTCTTGAAAAAATGCCTAAAGGGTCCCTCATTGTTGACTTAAAAGACAAAGGTCGTGAAGCACCAACGAGCCAAAGTGAACTGAGGGAGTGTGTAATCCTATCTATTACCCTCAAAGCGTCTTCAGCCCGAACGTCGAACGAATTCTTAGACCCTGAATTGGCACATCGGACTAACTCGATTCTGTACCCTGAGATTCGGGGACTGGGAGTCTCCAAGGATTTAGTGCAAGACTGCGGCGGTTGGATTACTATAGACTGGCTGTGCCCCCAAGGACCGACAATCTTAACATATTTCCCGAAGCAGGCCCCGGTATGAAAGGTAGGATTTTAGTTGTAGATGATGATGAAGACCTCCGCCATCTCTTGGAGATTTTCCTAGTCAATGAGGGGTATTCGGTGACCTCTTGCGCCTCTGGCGAAGATGCTTTGTTGACACTGGCAAAGACCGAACAAGACCTGGTCCTCACCGATCTGATGATGACCGGTCTTAATGGTCTGGAGTTGTGCGAACGAATCGTCGCAAATTTCCCGGACTTACCGGTTATTTTACTTACAGCTTTTGGCTCGCTATCTGCCGCAGTTGAGGCGATACGCGCTGGGGCTCACGACTTCGTCAGTAAGCCGATAGAGCTTCCTGCGTTGGCGGCGAATCTGGAAAAGACTCTCATGAAGAGTTTGGCACGCAAGCAGTCGAAGCGGCTTGCAGACGACGAAATCTTGCCGGAAGTTGCCGCTGACCTCATCGGAGATGCAGTTCCGATGCAGGCGATCCGCAAAATCATAAGTCAGGTAATCCACATTGACACACCAGTGCTCATTACAGGGGAGTCTGGCACAGAGAAAATGATAGCCTCCCAGCTACTCCATCGAGGAAGCGCTCGCGGAACCGGTCCGCTCATAAGCGTTAATTGTGCGACACTTTCGGCCGATGAATTAGAGGTAAGACTATTCGGTGCATCTTCGCAGAGTCAGAACGGTACCGTCGAGAATGGTGCATTTGCGCAGGCAGACGGCGGAGTGCTAGTTCTAAATGAGGTGTCTGCGCTAAGCCTGCCGTTGCAAAATAGAGTCCTTGCGACTCTTAATGACGGGTTCGTATTGCCCAACGGCAGCCAGATACCTTCCTACAGCAACTTTCGCCTGATTACGACCTCAAGCATCGAACTTGAACAGTTAAATACATCGACCTTCTCCAAGGAGCTGCTTTCGTATCTTGGTGCAGTTCGACTAACACTCCCCCCGCTGCGCGAGCGTGGTAGCGATGTCCTTCTGCTAGCGAAAATAGCGACTCGTGAAGTTTCCAGCCGCCTAGGTCGTAAAGTGCTTGGACTAACCCAGGCTGTCTCTGAGAGATTGCTACTTCACTCGTGGCCTAACAACCTTGAAGAATTAAAGGCGGTGATTGAGCGGGCAGTAGCCTGCGCTACACACGAGTATCTCAGAGTGGACGACCTACCCGATGCTATGCGTGCGTACAAAACAATTCCTCTAGCTCCGAATGAAACCCTCCCACATCAGCTCGTTCCACTTGATCAGGTAGAGCAACGGCATATTGTGCACGTTCTGAAGGAGCTTGGAGGCAATAAGGCAATGGCAGCGCGCGTATTAGGCCTCGATCGACGGACACTTTACAGAAAGCTTGAACAATACGGGTACACAGGACGAGAGTGATACCTCCTCAGGTGGACCGTCTGGAGGGTTCATGGTAGCCTCCCGCCATGAATAGATCCCACATTCATGCAGAGTTAGTTGATATTCTTCGACGACGTTTGCTTATTCTGGATGGCGGGATGGGTACGATGATTCAGACGTTCCGGCTTTCCGAAACGGACTTTCGGAACGAGAAGCTTGTTGCTCACTCAAAGCTATTACAAGGTAACAACGATCTCCTATCGATTACACGACCTGACGTAATCCGATCGATCCATGCGAACTACCTTCGCGCTGGCTCAGATGTTATCGAAACCAATACCTTTTCATCGAACTCAATCGCCCAGGCAGACTACGACTTGCAGCCACTCGTTCACGAAATGAACAGAGCTTCCGTTCGCCTCGCCAAGGAGGCAGTAGCCGAAGTTACAGCCCTCGATAAGACTCGCAGATGTTTTATAGCAGGGGCGATTGGTCCGACGAACCGAACGGCGTCGCTTTCGCCGGACGTGAATAATCCAGCGTTCCGAGCAATCACGTTCAAGCAGCTCGAAGAGAGCTACTATGAGCAGGCTCTCATCCTCATTGAAGAGGGCGTGGATCTTCTCCTTGTCGAAACTATTTTCGATACTCTCAACGCAAAGGCTGCTCTCTTCGCGCTTGAGCGGTGCTTCGATACCCTCTGTAGACGCATCCCGGTGATGATCTCGGTTACAATAACAGATCAATCCGGTCGTACCCTTTCTGGCCAAACGGCTCAAGCATTCTGGTATTCGATTCAGCATGCTCGACCGATAAGCGTGGGTATCAACTGCGCACTTGGCGCACATGAAATGCGTCCATACCTTCAAGAGCTCTCGGTGATTTCTGACTGCTTTTTAAGCTGCTATCCGAATGCTGGATTACCTAACCCGCTCAGCGATACTGGATATGATGAGACTCCTGCCGATACGGCTGGAGCTCTAGGTGACTTGGTAGACGAAGGGCTCCTCAATATCGTCGGCGGATGTTGTGGTACCACCCCGGAACATATTAAAGCGATCCGCGAGCGAGTCATCGACGACAGGCCAAGGGAAGTCCCTAAGCCCCCAGCTCGACTTTGCTTGTCGGGGCTCGAGCCACTAGTTCTAACGCCGGAAGTTCCGTTTCTTCTGATCGGAGAACGAAGCAATGTCACGGGCTCACCAAAATTTCGTAAACTTATCGAGCAGGATCAATTTGAGGCGGCTCTATCGATCGCGCGCCAACAGGTTGAGAACGGCGCCAACATTATTGACATCAACTTCGACGAAGGGCTTCTCGACAGTGAAGCCTGCATGGTGCGTTTCCTCCATTTAATCGCGAGCGAGCCCGACATCTGCCGCGTACCAATCATGATCGACAGTTCAAAGTGGTCGGTAATTGAAGTCGGACTTCAATGCGTACAGGGAAAAGCGATAGTCAATTCGATCAGCCTAAAGGAAGGTGAAGAGAAATTTAGAGAGCAGGCGCGGGCCGTGTCGCGATACGGCGCTGCGATGGTAGTGATGGCGTTTGATGAAAAGGGTCAAGCTGCCACACGTCTCGACAAAGTCCGGATCTGCCAACGTGCTTTCAGAATACTAACGGAAGAGGTGGGAATCGCTCCTCACGATATCATTTTCGATCCCAACGTGCTCACTGTTGCTACAGGTATTGAGGAACACAATTCTTATGCTCTCGATTTCATTGAAGCAGTGCGAGAGATCAAAGCCTCGTGCCCGGGCTGCCTAACAAGTGGCGGGATCAGCAACGTTTCGTTCTCCTTTCGAGGAAACAACCCCGTTCGAGAAGCGATGCATACAGTCTTTCTCTATCACGCCATTCGCGCCGGGCTCGACATGGGGATAGTAAACGCAGGAATGCTCGGAGTTTATCAAGAAATCGAGCCAGAGTTACTAAAGAAAGTTGAGGATGTGATCCTTAACCGTAACGCGAACAGTACAGAGGCCCTCGTAGAATACGCTGTACAGTTCAAAGGGCAGTCAACAGAGAAGGATCGCGAGACTGAGCTCGCGTGGAGAAAACTGCCTTTCCAGGCACGACTAAGTCACTCCCTAGTGAAGGGCATCGTAGAGTTTATCGAGATCGACACAGAAGAAGCCCGCGCCGAACTCGGAACTCCTCTGAAAGTTATCGAAGGCCCATTAATGGATGGGATGAAGGTGGTGGGTGACCTGTTCGGTGCAGGGAAGATGTTTCTCCCGCAGGTCGTAAAGAGTGCTCGCGTGATGAAAAAAGCGGTCGCATACCTCGAACCGTTCATGGACGCCGAAAAACTCGCCCTAGGATCGACAGCACAACAGAAGACTTTTGTAATCGCTACTGTAAAAGGAGATGTCCACGATATCGGAAAGAACATCGTAGGCGTCGTTTTAGCCTGCAACGGCTACCGGGTTATCGACCTCGGCGTCATGGTCCAGTTTCATGATATTTTGAGAGCAGCCCAAGAGCATAATGCCGAGCTGATAGGGTTAAGCGGTCTCATCACGCCCTCGCTGGATGAAATGGCCTTTAATCTTAAAGAATTTGAACGTAACGGTGTCAAGACCCCAGTCCTCATCGGTGGTGCGACCACGTCAAGGGCCCATACGGCCATCAAGCTTGCCCCACACTACTCAGGGGCTGTGGTTCATGTTGCAGATGCTTCGCTCGCAGTGGAAGTGTGTTCTCATCTCACGAGCGAGAAAAGGGCTGCCTCTTATACGGAGCAACTTAAACTCGCTCAAGAAGAGCAACGGCGCGTTTTTGCGGCCGGAAAGAATGAGAGTACGTTCATCTCTATCGGAGAAGCTCGCAAGGCTCGATTCGTTTGCCAGCAGAGTTCGCAAGAGATTCCGATCATTCTAGGAACGAAGCATTTTCATTCGCTCAGCTTGAAAGAAGTGTCCACTTATTTTGATTGGTCTCCATTCTTCTGGACGTGGGAACTAAAAGGTAGCTTTCCGACCATCTTTGACAATTCAAAATACGGCGCTCAGGCGAAAGAGATCTACCAAGAAGGGCAGAAACTTCTACAACAAATTATTGATGAGAATCGGTTTCGCTTGGAGGCAGTGGTCGGCATTTGGCCAGCAGGCTCGAAAGGGGATGATGTTGTTCTCTTCGATGAGACCGACGCCACGAGTGAAAAAATGCGATTTTGCTTCCTTCGCCAGCAACGAGAGCGACAAGGCATTCAGAACTTCTGTTTAGCAGATTTTGTCGCACCCGTAGACTCGGACAAAAAAGATTACATGGGCGCCTTTGCGGTCGTCTGTCACGGAGTCGATGCGTTCGCTAAGGAATTTGAGAAACAGGGCGACGATTACCAATCAATTATGGTGAAGGCTCTTGGAGATCGCTTCGCGGAGGCGCTCGCTGAGTATATTCACAAGGAAGTTCGTTCCCTTTGGGGTTACGGTACCTCGGAAGCGCTTTCGCTCGAGCGCATTATGAACGAGGAGTATCGTGGCATCAGACCAGCTCCAGGCTATCCCGCCTGCCCTGATCACACCGAGAAGGGTAAGATTTGGGATCTCCTCCACGTAAAGGAGCAGATTGGGTTGGCACTCACCGAGAGCTATGCGATGACACCCGCCAGCAGCGTATCTGGTTTCTACTTTGCGCATCCGGAGTCACGGTATTTTAACGTCGGCAAAATCGATCGCGACCAAGTTCAAGATTACGCCACACGAAAGGGTCTATCGGTAGAAGAGGTAGAGAGATGGCTCTCTCCGAACCTGGGGTACTAGTATACTGGAACACAAATTTTTTGACTTAGCGCGCCCAGAATTGGTCCATATTTTGACGCGACGAGTAAGCAAAGCCGCAGGCGTAGCCAAAGCTACGTCGAGGACTTTGTGACCGAGGAGCGTCGAAAGATGGGCCAAAGATGGGTGCGATA
>JAYVGZ010000321.1:0-3042 GCA_043771805.1 Pseudomonadota bacterium | reverse complement strand
TTAAATGTAGGGTATCCTAGTTGCTAGGTAGTAATGTTGCTCAGCCTTATAGCTGAGGTGTCGGAGTCGAATTCGCTCACGGACAACATCCATGAATCGAGGTTGGTTGGCTGAGGGAATGTTTCTATCCATTTCAATGCATCGGAACGTCGATCCAGAAAGTTGCGACGCGCATTAGATGGTAAGAACCGACCATCTAAGCGAAAATGGATAGATGGGTAGGTTCGCGAATTGACTGTGTTGCAGGTAATGACTTGGTAGGGTTAGGAATTTTGGATAAATTGACTAGAGAACGGGGCGGTGTAGTATTTGGGGGATTGTGCGGGGTTGGTAGATGGCCGGATCTGCACAACACTATGTTATCCATTAAAGACTATGCACATAATCTCACACGGACACAGAGACCTTGCGGCGGAACCTGCGGCGCGCCTAGAAGTAGCTGCGGAGCGTGCAGCGCTAGAGAAATTCGAGCTCGGGCGCTTTCTGCTTGATAATCTGGGCCTGAACGGTCACTGGACCTCCTATGTCCTTATGCACCCTGATCGGGGAAGACAGACTAAAGTCAGTAGCGACGGAACCGCACTTACGGAACTAGAAACATGGCTTCTGGATCAATGCCCTATATTTCTTGCCACTCAAGAGAGGTTTCGAATCTTTCGTGCTTTGACCCAGCCTCTCTTGCGCGCCGGTATGCAATTAGCTTCGCTCCCAGCGGGGTTGATGGACGATTTGCTGACTCTCGATTACTCAAAGACTCCGGGGGTCGTGCTCACTGCCATTGATTTGGACCCTGAAACTCTCCGAAGAGCAGAGGAGAATTACAACCGTTGGGTGCCACCGGTTAAAGTGGAGTTAGAAACGCGCGACGCGTGGCAACTGGGCTCTTCCGAGCGCTGGGACCTCATCACCAGCAACGGGCTCAATATTTATGTTGAGGATGATGATCGCTGTACCGATTTGTATCGCAGCATAGCGAAGGCGTTAAAACCCGATGGCGTTTTTGTATTCAGCTTCATTACACCTCCAGAGCAATGGCATCCCACTAATTCAGCTGATCTGATTCGTCAGCGATTTCTGTTTAAAGAGGTCGTCCCGGTGAAATGGAGCTGCGTTAGAGACGAGAACAAAACACGGGAGCAACTCGGTAAAGCAGGATTTGAGGTGGTTTCAGTGAATTACGAGACTCAAGGTATGTTTCCTGCAGTAGTGGCAAGGAAAATTCACAATGGATAACATGGCACTCGAGCGGATCGCTGGTGCGCCCGCTCATTGCAACGTTATGCGAGCGACCGCGAAGAGTGATTCATCACGTGACCTTCGGGAAAGGAGTGGTAATAAATGCAAAAAGTAGATGCACGGAAGGTTGATCTGACTGGGACTATTGAGTCAGGGCAAATTCGGTTCGATCAAGCCGAGTTGCAACTACACAGCCGAACGACAACTAAGGCTCATGAGATTCTCCAGCAACTGGGCCAAGTCGTCGCTCAGATGGATGAGGCGGCCGGTACTTTTCGACTGATTGTATCTTCCGAGCCGAACGGGAGAATTCACAATAGTACTCTGACACTCGAATTGGTCGGTAAAACAGATAGTAACACCGATCCTTTAATGGTCGATCCATACAAGTTGGGTATATCAGGGCGGGCTAGCAGGGTTCTCAGGTGTCTTCAAGTTCGCACGATCGGTGATGTTGCTCAGCTCACGGAGACTCGGCTGCGAGAGCCGCGCGAAAGTGGAGATGTGACTGTGACAGAGGTAAAGGAACTGCTCGAGGACTTTGGGTTATCGCTAAAGGTAAATGGGAAGGCATAACAAAACAGGCAAGCGGATCGCTGAAGCGCCCGCTTCCCGAAAAGTTGAACTAACCCGCTCGCGCGGAGGTGCTTTGCCGAATTAAGATCCTGCTGACCCCAGCGGGATTTTTTTATTCTGAAATTTGTACCGATACCGACAGGGAACCTGTAACCCGCTCTCCATCCCCCGCCGCCCGAATCCTAGGGTAGCGATCTCTCGGAAAAGAAAATAGCAGAAAGTTCTCCACAAAAAGGCGTAGAAGACGTGTCACCACAACATGTCTACCTTCTTATGGAGAACTTTATGCCAAGCCAGAAAACTACAGCTCTTCGCGAAAGAATGCGAGAAGATTTACGGTTACGGAACTACTCACCGCTGACCGAGAAGACCTATCTTGCCCACGTTGGTTGGTATGCTGCTTACTTTAAGCAGTCACCACTTGAGCTTGAATTGGACCATGCCCGTAAATACTTCATTTACTTGAAAGAGGAACGCAAGGTCAGCCTCGCCCACTTCAGGCAGGCAGTGGGAGCCCTTCGGTTCTTCTACAAATACACAGCCGGTAAGGACCGGATCTCGTACCCGAAGTTGTCTAAAAACATCCCGGTGGTGATGACCAAGGAGGAAGTGGCATCGTTCTTCTCGTGTATCGATGACCTACGAGAGAAGACGAACCTTTCAGTCCTCTACGGGGCAGGGCTACGGTTAATGGAAGCTCTTACCCTACGAGCTGATGACATCAACTCTAAGGAGATGTACATCCGAGTCAGATACGGTAAAGGGAACAGAGAACGCCGTGCTCACCTCTCCCCTGGTCTTGCTTGAGACCCTACGCGAGTACTACCGAGTGTCCCGACCAACTGAGTGGCTGTTTGCTGGCAAGAACGGGAAGCACTTAGGGGACACCTTTGTGCAACGAGCATGCGAGCAGGCAAGAACAAGAGCGAAGATCGCTAAAAGAGTGACTCCGCACACCCTGCGGCACTCATTTGCAACGCATCTCTTAGAACAGTGTACAGATATTCGGGTGATCGGCGAACTTCTGGGGCATGCAAGTCTTAAGACCACGATGGTCTACACCCACGTGTCCACAAAGGTGTTTCGCTCAGTTCAAGGCACCCTGGTATCCGGTATCCGGTAAGCGTTCAGGGGGTGGAGTTAAAGTCCGAGCAGCGTCCAGCCCCTCAGGGGCGGATTTGCGGATGCAAATCCGGGGTGAAAACAACTGGCCGTTCACAAAAGCAGTCA
>JAYVGZ010000320.1:0-3819 GCA_043771805.1 Pseudomonadota bacterium | reverse complement strand
ACCCGCAATCAACACAAACGCAGTACCTGGAATACTGTTAAACAGCTCAGAGCACTCAAAATACAGCTTGAACATCGAAACTGTTAGTGCCGCAAAAGCGTACAGGCGCGTACGAAGCGTTCCTAATACAAAACTCAGGTAAATAATGAAGCACGAGAAGAATAGGAAAACGATGGCAGTCCACGCCCCATGAGTATTGAGGAACATTCCGACGCCTGACATGAGGAGTGCCAAATTGAGGAGCACTTCAACGTATACTCCGTGCACCCCTTTTTGGCGAACAATAAGGAGTGAGATAAAGGAAGCACACGACGCAATGAGAAGCGTTACTCCGTAAAACCCAGTAAGTGAGGGGATATTCGCCTGCACGGCGATAAGTGCACCTGCACCCAGAGTGTGGGAGGCAATGGACTCAAATATTGCTAACTGCTCTTCGCCCTCAATTGTTGCCAGTGCCACAACCGGCGTAGCCTCGGCATTAGTCCTCTTTCTAGCGATGGCAAAGGCCACACCGGCGACCAGGTGCAGAAGAAAGATCAATGCCACTGTCGCGAACAGCTGCACGTTAAGCTGCGAAGCGTCTGCGAGGTATGCAGCAGTATTCTGCGCAGCATTATTAATCCACGACGGATGGGTGGGATTCAAAAAGGTAATTGCAAGAATATTTGCGAGGAATGAATTTGCAAGAACTACTCCGTGATTTCGAAGTGGTACTGCAAACGAAATACTTAAAACAGTCAACGCCAGTGCAATAGCGAGGCCAGATAGTGTGGGAATAGAGGAGACCACCTGCAAAGCGCTGAGTGGTGTCGCGTAGGCGATAAGGAGCCAACCGAGCGGTACAAAAGATGCTTTATATCGAAAGAGAGCGAGGCCGGCTGCTGCTGTCATCCCCACCTTGATAATGAGCCATACGTCGAGACTCGAAAGAATCCCGGGGACGGGAGCTCCCTGGAAATACCTTAAACAGAGTGTCGCACCGAACTGAAGGAGCGCTATACCACCGAGAAAGCAGCTTCCACTAAGAGTAGATTTTTGTTTGCGGTGGAGAAACTCGGCAAAGAAAAGCGAAGCGGCACCACCAGTAAAAGATGCCGCAATCTTCGCCAATAAGCTCCACTCGATTCGGAACAGAAACGCGAAAAGTGAGGTGATAATTAAGAGTAACCCTGCGTAGCGGATATACTCGATCGAGAGAAACTTGTTCCAGTCAATCGGTGCAGGGGGTGGTAATTGTGCAGTTGAAGCCGACACAAAGCGTGGTACAGGTCCCTGTTGCCCTTGAACGGTCGGGATGTTCTCAAGCTGCACCACCGGCTGGCTCCACATGCCCACTGGCACATTTTGGTAGTACCACTCAACAGCCTCGATACGAGCACCGAAGATCCGAAGCAGCGAATAAATAAGCCCAAGGGTGAGAGACCAGCTCACTACTGTTACGCCAGCAGCAGCCACCGAATCTATAGGGGCTGGGGATATACCCGAGGCGATGCCGCAAGCTATGAGTAGACACAGCTGCGCAGTAAGATTGAGCAGCAACCGAGACTTTTGGGGTAAATTCACGCAGCACCTTCCTTGGCCGGGGTTAGCCCGGCTACGAGATGACTGTACAAACAGTTAGTGGTGTCGGCCTAGAGGAAAAATGGGGCCTGATCGTGGCGGGACTTTCCCTCAGTTTTCCTGGTCATGCACAGTCCTGATGGCCCAGGGATACCGTGAGCGTTTACGAGCACGTTCACGTGGAAAAACTCTGAGCCCCACTCCTCAAGGCCTATTGAACAAAATCCTTAAACACATGCCCCGGATTCTTCTCCATCACGTACTTCTTCTCCCAATCAGCACTAAGGAGAATCACCAGTCGTTCATGGGCGTCCAGAGCCACAAATGACCCGAGAGGGAGGGCGAGGGTGTGCGGGTCTCCGATAACGTAAACGCTGTGGCGGTACGGCAAGAAATCTATCGCTGTTTCAACTCCGTACTCATCTCGAAGCCTAAACTGTAAAACCTCGAACTGCAGTTTACCGACCGCAGCAACAAGTGGCGGATTCTTCGGCTGCTTCCAGCTCCGAAGAATTTGCACTGCTCCTTCGTACGCAAGCTGCGAAATGCCTTTATCAAAGGCTTTGTGGCGGAGCACATCTGTTGGTCTGATCTGAGCCACAATCTCTGGAGGAAACTGCGGCATTGGCTGAAAGTTAAACCCTCCGCCAACTGACACAGTGTCTCCAATTGCAAACACGCCTGGATTGATCACTCCGATAATGTCCCCTGGGAACGCCTGGTCTACTGTGTTTCTGTCCTGAGCCACCATGCTGTACGAGCGAGAGAGTCTAATCTCTTTACCACTCCTGTGGTGCTTTACGTTCATATCGCGCTCAAAGCTTCCAGAGCACACCCGTAGGAACGCCATACTGTCGCGGTGGCGGGGATTCATATTCGCTTGAATCTTGAAGACGTACCCGGAAAAGGGGTTCTCAACTGGGTCTATTATAACAGCATCGCCAGATGCAGATGTCGCCTCATAGGCGTGCGGAGGAGGCGCTAGCTCTGAGAAGCTGTCGAAGAACGGCTCAACACCGAAGTTCGTGAGAGCCGATCCGAAGAAAACAGGGGTTATCTTCCCCGCTAGAAAGTCCTCGTGAGAGTAGGGGTTGCCGGCGCTCCCAAGCAGATCGAGATCCTCTTCGATGACCTTTCTCTCTTCCTCCGTGAGATCCCCGCTCGCAGCGGCCTCATCTAAGGTAAGATCTCTAAAGGTCGCCTTTCCCGCTCCGCCCAGATACGACTTGGAGAAGAGAAGCACTTTTCGGGTACGAGGGTACACCACCCCCTTAAAGCTTGAGCCACTTCCGATCGGCCAACTAATAGGAGAGGCTAGAATTCCGAGTACATCCTCAACCTCCTGGAGAAGTTCAAGAGGTTCTTTGCTCGGAAGATCCATTTTATTGATGAAGGTCAGAATCGGGGTGTGTCGCATCCGGCACACCGCAAAGAGCTTGCGGGTCTGAACTTCCACACCCTTAGCTGCATCAAGTACCATCACCGCACTATCTGCTGCTGTAAGGGTACGGTAGGTGTCTTCACTGAAATCTTGATGGCCCGGGGTATCGAGCACGTTGATGATCGACTCTTTATACGGAAACTGCATCGCAGACGCAGACACTGAGATCCCACGCTCCTGCTCAAGCGCCATCCAGTCGGAGCTCGTGGCTCGGCCACCTTTTCGCGCTCTCACCATTCCGGCGACTCCTATCTGACCCGAGTAGAGAAGGAGCTTCTCTGTCAACGTTGTCTTCCCCGCGTCGGGGTGGCTAATAATCGCAAAAGTACGTCGTTTCGCGGTTTGTGTGGCTATCGCCTTCTTAGAGAGGGAAGGGGCATGGACATCTGACATAGGTGAAAACCAGGGGATACGATCTATTTGCTGTGGATATAGCACAATTAGAACTGAGGTTCATCTACCGGCCGACCCCCGAAAAACTGTGCCAAAATAACTTTTCCATTGTGCCAAAGGCTTTGGTCTTGTGGTACGGTGCGCCGGCTTCTTTGAGGGGCAGCAAGCGGCGGTCCCCTCTTGTCGTGGGGTCTTTTCGTCAAGTACTAGGAAAAAGTACCAGGTATACGTAAGCGTCCAGCCCCTCAGGGGCGGATTTGCGGATGGTAACCGTTCAGGCATCGGCAGTAAAATTCGCCACGCGACCATACCCCTCAGGGGTCGACTTACGGAGTAAATCGGGGGTGAAAACAACTAGCCGTTCACAAAAACAGTCAACGAGCGATCAGCTCGTTGTCGACGAAAGGTTCGCCTGACTGCAAAAG
>JAYVGZ010000319.1:0-12109 GCA_043771805.1 Pseudomonadota bacterium | reverse complement strand
ATGGAAGCCTGCGCCTACTGCCTCAATTTTGACCGTGTAATTCTGCTTTTGGCTAGTCAGGGTCGCAAAAACCTTGTGGGAAGAATGGTGCTTGGTACTATTCCAACGATAGACCCAACGAAGTACTCTCGCCCACTCGGCGAAGATGCTGACCCATACGCACCGGACAACAACGCCTTCATGCAAGGTAGCCCGGTCTTTCAGGGGGACCCTCTGTTTCCCGGAGGGTGGCCGATCGCTGCGATACCGATTGGAGGTGGTAAGAAAGCAGTCGGAGTGGTTTACGCCGAGCGTACGGGCGACACATCCAAAGATCTAACCCCACAGGAGCAAGCGGCGATTGTCATACTTACAGCCCTTCTTGATAAATCGTTACAACGCGTTGTGAACAAAATATCTTAGAGTTACATGATATGACCGCTGACTTAAATGACAGAGTGCTCATCGTTGATGATGACCCGATGATTCGTCATATCCTCCAAACTATTCTGGAGGCTGAAGGATACAAAGTTCGTGCGGCGGAAAACGGCGCAGAGGGGGTCGAAGTGCTCCACTCTGAGAGCATCGTCGATCCATTCAAATTTATGGTGCTCGACATGATGATGCCAAAAATGACGGGGCTAGAGGTGCTGTCAGCAATTCGGCAAGAACCCGCCTTTGATAAGCTTCCGATCATTATGCTCACTGCCGAGAATAAACCAACCGACATTCTGGGGGGGTACTCTGCAGGTGCAAGCTACTACATGACCAAGCCTTTCACACGAGAGCAGCTACTGCGCGGAATACAACTCGTGCTTGCTGAGCCGTAGACACCACCGTGGTATAAAACCGGTACGGGGGTGTGCCCCCTATTCTGGATTTCTCACGGACCTGGGCCTGATCGGCCGAGACATGAGAAATCCTTCGAAAAAATGGGCCTCCTTGGCCATTTTTCAAAGCGGAGGTCTTTGATTCGCCACGACACAGTGTCGAACCAACGACCCCCTACAAATCAGCGCTAAGGCACTGATTTGGCAACACCATCCGGGTGTTGCCCCCTGAATGCCGAGACGCATTCAGGCTATTCCTTTCGTGAACTTACCCCTATAGTCGATCGATGCTCGATTACATTCTCCACTCTCAGGGAATCGGCGCTTACTTGGTTGTCTTTACTCTGCTCCTCGCAGGCGCGTTCGGCCTGCCGATGCCCGAGGATATTGCGCTAATCGGAGCGGGCATTCTAGTCCACCTCCAAAGAGCTGACGCGTTGTACATGGCGCTTGTGTGCTACACCGGCATAGTGCTCGGAGATGTCGTTATCTACCGCATCGGGTACGTCGCTGGGCCAACACTTTTTCGTAAGCGGTGGTTCCGAAAATACGTCACCTCGACTCGGTTAGATTGGATCCGTTCCAACCTTGAACGTAGGACGTTTGCTACTATCGTTGTTGCCCGGCATCTGTTTTACCTGCGCACAGCAACCTTCCTCGTATGTGGGGCAGTGCGCATTCAGTTCCCCAGATTTTTGGTCGCGGACCTAGTGGCTGCGCTGATCACTGCCCCCCTTATGCTCACCATCGGTTACTTCTCAGCCGAGCATTCAGACCAGGTTTGGGTGTGGGTCAAACAGGTGAAGACATTCCTAGTGATTGCCGGTTTGTTGCTTCTTGTTGTGGTCGGGTACCGATTTAGGTGGCGCAAAGAATCTGGGGAGCAGGACGTCGACGAATGTTGAAAGTTCCCAATTGGTCGCCCCACCGGCACACCATTCCGTGTGACTTGGCGCACAGTGCTCAGCAGAAAAGTAATCCGCGAGCTGTTACCTTGCGCATCGCAAACCTCTGTTCGGCCTTTTTTCGAGTCACAACTAGCGCAAATCTGAAGGCATTAAAGGTAGTTGATTTGCTTCACCTCGATGCACTTTACTTCACACTGAATGGCTCGCTCAAGAACTGCCTCGCTCAGCTTCTTTCCATGCAGCACTGATTAGTACAGCTGCGCAGACATCCGAAAATTGATGTTTCTCGCTCTCCTCGATTTACCATAACCCTTCTTGAAGCTGATGCAGCGCGTGCAAAGCGGGTTCTTCCGATAGCGTGCGCAGCAAATTTGATTCCGTGCGTGAGCGTAAAGAGTGCAGCTAATCAGGTGCACCACGCAAAAGCTTGAAAAAGTTTGTAGCGAAAGGGTATTGATATGAGAAAGCTCCTCTTCACGGCAGTCACACTTTTTTCTCTCATCTGTTCTGGCACTGTCCATGCACAGCAGTGTCGTGACGGTATCGATAACGACGGCGATGGCGCAACCGATGCGCTCGTTCAGTTAGCACCCGGGAACACTGAACTATTTTCGATTGGAGGAGCGGGAAACCCGATCCTCGTGCAGAACGCGGTCACTAACGCCATCGCCTCGAAGCGGCTCCCCATAGTAGCTCCTGCCGGACTTATCGTTCGCTCCGATGGCGGTTGGGATGACAGCGCCAACCTTCATTTCGGCACTCTAAACAAGGTTTGCCAGGTTCTTGGCTATTCCACCTATGTTTCGTCGACCTGCCGAGATGAAGAGCGGAGCGGACGGTATCCAACTGGAAAATGCAACTACCACAGCCCAGAGAACAACTTTCTCTCGCGCTTCACCGGAGCAAATTTTGCAACCGAGGGAGCTATGCCAAAGTTCGGAAAGACGTGGATTGCGTCGATCACCTGCCGAGGCCGCCTCGCCGCGTGTCAAGATGGTTCGGATAATGACGGAGATGGCAAGACTGATTTTCCAGCAGACGACGGCTGCGCATCAGCTCTCGATGAGAACGAGAAACCTCATGACGGTGCATGCGTCGATTTAAACGACCCCAGTGAGGCGGAAGAGTGCCGTGACGGTGTCGATAACGACAGCGATGGCGCGAGGGATTTCCCGAATGACTTTAGCTGTTCGAGCGCCGGCGACAACGATGAAACGAATCCCCGCTCCGGATGCCAAGACGGCGCGGATAACGACGGCGATGGGCTTACCGACCTCGCAGATCCTGGCTGTCAAAACACTCAAGATAACAACGAAGGTGACGGTACTTCCGCTTGCCAAGACGGCATCGACAACGATGTGGACGGGGCTACGGACTTCCCGGCTGATTTCAGTTGCAGTAGCAAACAGGACCTTGATGAGGCAAATCCTAAGGCAAGCTGTCAGGACGGGCTCGACAACGATGGAGATGGTCTTGTCGATCTAGCAGACCCAGGGTGTTCGAGTCGGCAGGATAATAATGAGGGCGACGGGACGACCCAATGCCAGGATGGAATCGACAACGACGCTGACGGTGCGACCGACTTCCCCGCTGACTTCAGCTGTTCTAGTAAACAGGATAACGACGAGAGCAATCCAAAGTCTGGCTGTCAGGACGGCGCAGACAACGATAACGACGGTCTCACCGACCTTGACGACCCCGGTTGCACCAACAACCAAGATAATAATGAGGGCGACGGAACCTCGGCCTGCCAAGACGGAAGCGACAACGACGGGGATGATGCAACCGACTTCCCTGGTGATTTCAGCTGCTCTAGCAAACAAGATAAAGATGAAGCGAATCCCAAGTCCGCCTGCCAAGACGGTGTTGACAACGATAACGATGGACTAAAAGACCTCGCTGACCCAGGGTGTGCGGGGCAGCAGGATAACAATGAGTCAGACGGTACCTCACAGTGCCAAGACGGCGTCGACAACGACAACGACGGTGCACGAGACTTCCCCGCAGATTTCAGCTGTTCGTCTGCGACGGACACTGATGAAACCAACCCGAAATCTGGCTGTCAGGACGGCCTCGACAACGATAGCGACGGTTTGATCGACCTTGCTGATCCGGGATGCTCGACTGCGCAGGATAACAACGAAGGTGACGGTACTTCTGCATGTCAGGATGGTCTGGATAACGACCGAGATGGCTCGATCGATTTCCCAGCTGACTTTAGCTGCTCTTCGAAGACCGACCTCGATGAGGCAAATCCAAAGTCGATGTGTCAAGATGGTCTCGATAACGACAGCGATGGCCTCATTGACCTGGCCGATCCGGGCTGCTCGTCTGCCCAGGATAACAACGAAGGAGATGGCTCGTCACAGTGCCAAGACAAGCTCGATAACGACGGCGATGGGCTGATAGACCTCGCGGACCCAGGGTGTAGCGACGCACAGGATAACAATGAGGGCGACGCAACATCCGCTTGTCAGGATGGCGTCGATAACGACAAAGACGGCGCGATTGATTTTCCAACTGACTTTAGCTGTTCAAGTAAACAGGATCTTGATGAAGCAAATCCTAAGTCGAGTTGTCAGAACGGCCTCGATGACGATAACGATGGGCTCGTAGACCTTACAGACCCAGGTTGCTCGAGTGCTCAGGATAACAACGAGGGGGACGGGACCTCTCAGTGTCAAGATAAGCTCGACAACGACAGCGATGGGCTCACCGATTTGGCTGACCCAGGGTGTAGTAACCCGCAGGACAACAATGAAGGTGATGGCACTTCAGCCTGCCAAGACAAAGTTGACAACGACGGTGATGGGTTGATCGACCTTACAGATCCTGGGTGTTCTAACGCGCAAGACGTCAGTGAAGTAGACGACATCTCTCGTCTACAGCTCAGCACCGAGTGCGTTTTTAACAACCTCGATGGCACCTACACTGCGTACTTCGGCTACGAAAACTTGCTCGGCGCGCAGACAACAGTTATCGAGGATTCAGCGCGTGGCACAGGGAATTCAGTCTCCCCAGCCCCAGCAAGCCGGAACCAACCGACGGTATTTAAGGTAGGCCGGCAAAAAGGAGCCTTTGCGGTTGTCTTCAACGGAGATGCACTTACATGGACGGTTCAGATTGCCGCAGGAGTTCGCTCGAGTGCTACAGCATCAAGAACAACAGCTGCATGTCGACCTTTAGCACCAGTAGCCGAGTGTATCGATTCGACGCGCAATGGTTTGCAGGGCACGTTTGGGTACACTAACTCAAACGAATTTGAGGTGAGGATAAACCTCGGCTCGCAGAATCGATTTAGTCCATCGCCAGAGGACCGAGCTCAACCAACATCGTTCTTCCCGGGAACCAACAAAGGCGTGTTTACGACATCCTTCAAGGACCAATTGACCTGGAACCTTGCCGGAAAGAGCGTCACAGCATCCTCGTCCACACCGGTGTGTGCCGGCGGCTGTGTCGGAACGTCGACGGCCGAGATAAAGGGGAACCTTGATGCGGCTGCGCTAAAATTAGCGAAGCTCACGAAAGAAGCGGCGACGTTTTTAGCCAGCCAGGCCAAAGTGAAGCTGCCAGGAACTGCTGCTGCGAAAGCAGGCACAGACGCGATCCGAGCCGGCAAAAAGGCGGATCAATTCGTAAAGACGGCCAACGAGCTTACGGTTCAGTTCCCCGCTGTGGTTAAGAGCTGCCCGAATGCTGCCGAGGTGTGCGAAACGGTGGATCGAAATAGTGTCATTCAGGCACTCCAAGGGCTCTACGCTCAACAGAGAAATTCTGTGAAGCGGATTATCACTCGCGGGTACTTCAATTCGACCGGTCGAACCAATCGCACGGATAAGATTATCGAGGCGGCAAAAGCGGCCGAGCAGGAGGGCTTGACGGCTATTGGTAAGCTGCCGCGGTTTGCTACTGAGTGTAAGTAGTGTGAGATGATGCCCACCGGTAGTGAAGCGCAAGCGTCACTACTTGGTGGGCTCGCTCGAAGCCTAAGACCTCGGCGCACTCACTCCTTCAATCTTCTCTCACGCTAGAACTCAAACCACCCACCAACCTCATCTTCCACCCGCGCCAAGGCTCGCACTACCTCGAACTGCGTCCGAGCCCTATCAAGGTTGTGATTCGGTCGATGAATTCGAAAATAGGTATCACCCGACAGGTGATCAGTAAGGAATCTCACACCCAATATTAGTGCAAGCACCCGTGGCGCCACACTCATCAACGATCGCTCAGCGGGAGTAATTATCTCTCCAAACTCGGCGAGATACCCTTCCGTTATCGCCTGATAGAGTTCGAGATCAACGGCCACTTTTGAAAGATCCGTTTCGTCTTCTGCGCACGGCACTGCCGTACACCGAACCAAGTCCCCAAAGTCAGACAACGGGGTACCGGGCATGCAGGTATCAAGATCAACTAAACATCGCGCCTCTAATGTGTCCACATCAAACAAAACATTGTTGAGCTTCATATCGTGGTGCGCTACGCGCGAGGGTATTCTCCCTGAGCGTAATGCAGACACAAGTGCTCCACCAAGATCTCGCTGCGTGATCGCAAAGGCGACTTCCTTCTGCGCCCCGCTTCTCTTGTTATACAAATCGATTGAAAGCGCCTTCTCAAGAGCCTGATACCGCTTCTCGCCATCATGAAAGAACGGAATGGCATCGCACAACTCGGACACCTTGACGTCGTCGATGTACCTTTGAAAACGCCCCAAAATGGCGGCAGACTCTCTTGCCGCATGCACACTGGGACATACGTCGAAGCTTACCGTCCTCTCTACAAATTCGAAGGTCCGCCAATACGAGCCATGCTCATCGACCAAAAACGATTCACCAGATCGAGCAGGAATAATTGTGAGGGTGGTATCACCGGCTCGCGCCTCACCGTCAGTGATTCGACGGCAAATACGGTTTGTCACAATCCGCATGTTATTCATGAGACCAGGCACATCACGGAAAACCTCGTGATTCACTATCTGATGAACGTATCTTTTTGTAACTCCCTCGAGAGTCCAGACTCCAATGTAGGTGTGGTTGATGTGTCCCCTCTTCAGCTCTTCGACCGAAACGAGAGCGCCTGGGATTTCAAAATGGTGGAGCAGGTCAACTGGGATCTGAACTTTGTGCTCCATACAGCTCGCTTAGAAGGGGATACTCCAGTGTTGAATAGGATGAACCGCTGCTTAATGCAGAAATGCTCCTGAGAATGCAGGGCTGCGTGAACCCGTCTCTCCGTTTGCAATGCTCATCATTGATGATACTCCAGCCCTTGAGCCTGAATCCGTAAAGAGACTCTCCACGAAGTGATCTACTGAAAACGGAATAAGATCTTCTGCCCTCTCTCCAACCCCAACGTAGAGAACGGGAAGGTTCAACTCCCTGGAGATTGCGACAACTATGCCGCCCTTCGGCGTTCCATCGAGCTTCGTAACAACGACTCCCGTCAGGGCAACAGCACTATTAAACTCACGGGCCTGTGCAAGAGCATTTTGACCACTGATACCATCAAGAACCAGGATCGTTTGATCGGGGCCCTTCGGAAAATGCTTTCCGATTGCATTTCGAATGCCCTCGAGCTCCTGCATCAAATTTGATTTTGTGTGGAGTCGCCCCGCCGTATCGATGACGATTACATCGGCACCCTGCTCTTTTGCAGCTACCATCCCATCGAATACTACAGTGCTAGGTTTAGCACCCTCAGCTCCACTGATAACAGGAACCTCAAGACGCCTTCCCCACTCAAGCAGCTGCTGGACGGCTGCAGCTCTGAAAGTATCAGCAGCGACCAAAACTACTCGCTTGCCGGCACTCTTCCATCGCGCCGCCAATTTCGCGGTGGTGGTGGTCTTTCCAACACCATTGACACCAACCACTAAGACAATAAGCGGTGACCCAGTTGCCGAGTAGATCGGATGGTCGGCCGGCACGGAAACGAGAGAACGTCGCACCTCGTCTCGTACAAGTTCTTGCAGTCGGTTCTCACCCACTCCGTCAGCTGTCTGTGCGACTGCCTTCACCTGCTCCACGATAGCGGTAGCACATCGCACTCCGACGTCTGAAGAGATCAGAAGCTCTTCAAGGTCGCCCAAGGCTTCCAATTTGATTGACCCCTTAGATGAGAAAAGTGCTTTGAATCGACTTAAGAGTGAGGTGCGGGTTTTCTGCATCCCCGCATTCAGATTGGCAGCAGAGGATTGGATTTCTATTCCCGAGGCCCCGAGACCTCCGCCGCCTTGACCCGATGAAGTACTGCCACCACCGGCAGAACCGCCCCCGCCTGCCCCACTGCCGCCACTACCACCATCATTTCCGCCTCGGCCCGCGACTGCTCGCTTGCGAGCGCGCTCGATCTCGTCTTTGACGTCATCTGTCAAACCACGGAAGTGCTGTACCGATTTAAGCATGTCGGCGCGAAACTCCGACAAGTTTCGCTCGAGCTGCTCAACTCGGGTTAGGATCGCCGCGGTTCTATCACTCTCCTGGTTTCGCTGAATCGTTGTCCTTAAAGCAAAGATAATCAACGACAAGAACACAAAAGCTAGGATTGCCAATACCAAAACTACCGCTGGATCATCAGCGCCGAGCTGTTGTGCTAAATTCGTAATATACTTGGTGATCGCTTCCATTAATTTGAGACCTTTACCTAACGTCCACTACGGGCGAATCAAGCTGCAATTTAAATTTACGCTACCTGCTTGACTGCTTCCTGTAAAGAAACCGTCAGCACCTTGGATGCCCCCGGTTGCGGCATTGTCACACCCACAAGGGTGTCTGCACTAGCCATCGATTGTTTGTTGTGCGTTACCATAAGGAACTGCGTTCGAGCGCTCATCTCCTTAATAAACGAAACAAATCGGTGAACGTTGGCTTCATCGAGAGGGGCATCAACCTCATCAAGCACGCACAACGGACTCGGGCGCACCATGAACATTGAGAATACGAGCGCCGTGGCACACAACGCCTTTTCTCCTCCCGAGAGGAGGTCGATACTCTTCGGTTTCTTCCCTGGAGGACGAACCGTGATTTCCACCCCCGTTTCAAGGGGTCTCGATGGATCGACCAACGCAATCTCTGCACTCCCGCCACCGAAAAGCTTTGGCCCAAAAACTGCGAAATTGCGTCGAATGGCCTCAAAGGTTGCGGTAAAGCGCTTCGTGCACGCCTCTGCCAATTCTCCCAGAGTTACTCGGAGCGTCTGGGTCGCTTTGTTAAGATCTTCCCTTTGCGCAACGAGGTCTACGAGCCGCGCGTTCTCTACTTCGTATTGCTCGATCGCACTGGAATCGACCTCCCCCTCTCGGTCAAGCCGCTGACGCATACCTGAGACCCGAGCTTCAAGGTCGTGCCTCTCTGCTTCTACGAGAAGCTCGATAGACTCAAGTTTATTCTGAAGCGAAACAAAGAATTCGTCCCCGGCGCGCTCTCTCACCTGAGCCTCAAGGCTCACGAGCTCGCCACTACACCGTTCACCATTCATCCGTTCTCGCGCCACTCTGTCACGCAAGCCTTCTACCGCCTGCCGCTTTAGTTCGGCCTCACGCAAAAGCTGCCCCATGCTCTCGCGCACAGCTCGCCGCTGGTCGTCTATCTGCCTAAGAGTTTGCGCTACCTGTGCGCATGATTGCTCGAGCTCGGAATTATCGCGTGCTTTGAGAACTTCTAATTCATCCACCACCTCAGTGACGTTCCGTTGCAGTGTTGCAAGTTGATTCTTTAGCTCTTCACCCTGGGGTTCTATCCGTTGTATGTCTTGCTCGATCTGCTGACGGAGCTTCCGCTCGCTTTGTAAACGCCCTCGTACCTCACCCTGGCGATTTCCGATCTCACGGAGCCGGTTTTGCGCTATCTGAACTGACCGGACGAGCTCGGCATGCCGCTTCTCCCCAGCTGATATTTGAGCAGCAATCACGTCGCGGTCCAGCACCTGTTGATCGTATCCTCCCTGGTTCTCCTCTATGATTCGTGCAGCCTCATCTATTTTGCTTTTCATCTGGATGACACCACCTTCGTGGCGCAAACTGTAGAAACTCCACGGCGACAATAGATCTCCAGATTCGGTTACTACTACCGTATCTGGGTCAACGTCACCTTCTCCGCGAGCCGCTTTTGCTTTTATCTTCTCGATGAACGCAAACGCTACCTGCAGATCGGTTGCTAACCACACCTTATTAAGTAAACGCGCGACTAGCCCTCGACACCACGGAGCTATCTCAATCGTTGCGATAAGAGAGGTTACCCCTTCCGGCTCTGCCCCTTCCGGCTCTGTTGGAGGAGCCGGCAAGAGCTCAGCTGCGGCTTCCCCGACTGCTTCAAACAACCCGATGCCAAGCCCCTTCTTGTTAGACGGATCTGCCTTCAGCACGAGATCGTGGAACGCCTGCGCCACTTTTGATACTTCATCGACTACAAGAAAAGACGCCCGCTCGGATAAAACGGCTTGGAGCGCTTTGGTGTACCTATCAGGAACCTTAATGCCATCAACAAGCAGTCGAAACTGCCCAGTGATTTCCGGTGGAAGCTTGTTTTCACCCCCCAAAGCACGCTTTAGATGCGTCACCGGTGATGAAGCCGTGAGCTGTGCCTGCAAGGCATCTCTCCTGCTCTGCGCCGAGACTAAGCGGTCCCTCATTTCCCGAATGACTTTGTCTTTACTACGGTGGTCCTCACGCAGTACTTGCAGCGAAGAGGTCAGAGATTTCATCTCCTCTTGACCCGAACCATCGATCGAGTTGCCCTGTTCAGTAAGATCACGCTCGAGAGCATCGAGCTTATCGAGCGCCTCTTTAGATTCGTGCAGCCGCTGAAGCAACATTACCTTGCGCTCTTCAAGTCGTCGAATCTCAGTGTTTCGAGCCTGGACTACTGAAGTTAACTCGCGAACTCGCGACTCTTTCGACCCGACCTCACGTAACCGTTTATTTAGTTCATCCTTTAACTCATCTGCTCGTTTTCGCAGGGAGTCCATCTCGGTATCTACCTTGACTGCTCCCTCGCGCGCGGACTGTTCCTGGGCGCGTGCCTCCGCATAGAGAGCTTGAGCTTGCTGCTCTTCAAGAGCCATCCCTTCGACGCGCTGCTTGTTCTCAATGATACGCCGCGATAATCTCGCCAAAGTATCTCCGAACAGCTGCTGCTCAGAGACAACAAGCTGCTCTTTGAGCTCTGCTCTCGCCACCGCGCGCCCAGCTTGACGCTTCAAATTGGCGACCTGCCGCGTTACTTCCTTGATAACATCGTCCAGGCGCACTACCTGCGCCTGGGTGTCATCAAGACGCTTACCAACCGCATTCATATGTTCGCGGAAGCCTGCGATATGCGCCGCCTCTTCAATCACCAGCCTGCGATCTTCCGCCTTCGCCGTCACGATTCGCCCGATCTCACCTTGGGCAATGATGGTGTATCCGCGCGCTGCGAGGCCCACGATTCGGAAGAACTCCTTCAGGTCCTTCAGACGACACTGCACCTTATTGATGAAGTACTCCGACTCACCACTGCGGTACAACCGGCGCGTTACCTGCACCTCACTCACCGATTGCAGCCATGAATATTTTGAAAGAGACGCGCGGATATCGGCTAAAAAGTCACCTGAAGTAACAGGGACGTCGTCGTTCCCGGAAACGCCAGCTGCGACCTTTGCAGCTTCAGGATGTTCTGGATCTGGCGTAAGTTCTCGCACCACGCCGATATTATTTGGCTCTACTATGTCTGAGTTCTCAGGCGACGGCGCCCCAGGAACGATTGGGCTTACAGCGTGCACTACGGCAACCGTTTCGTCTCCTACTGTGCTTTCGTCAACGACTGCGCTTTCATCAACGACTGCCCTTTCGTCAACGACAGATAGCGTTACTGCAGACACCAATTCTGCAGCAACAGGGTTCAACTCAATCTGCTCATAGTAACTCAAGAGATCCTGGTAGAGGCTCTCACGATCAGCGCGTATTACTAGGGATACTTCTGCCAATCCAAGGGGACGGAGCGATTCGGTGCCGTTGAAAATAACGTCTTCGAGAACACCGCCTCGAAGCTGAGAAGCACGCGTTTCTCCTAAAACCCATCTGAGCGCGTCGATGATATTCGATTTACCACACCCGTTTGGTCCGACGACTCCGGTGATTCCGTGTTCAAGGGGGAGGACAAGGCGCTCCATGAAAGACTTGAAGCCGAAGATCTCCAAACGCTCGATCCGCATTGAGGCACTCTCCCATTTTACCTGAAACTACAAATACCTACCCATTGCAAGGTGGCAATTTCGAGTCACTTACTATAGCGTTTTCCAAAAGTCCGTAGCGAAATTCCAGCTTTTGGAAAACGCTATCGATTCGCGGATGCGAATCAAAACAATAACCTATAGTGATTTACGGCAAAAGCCTTGCCAGTTTCACTGGCACGGACTTTT
>JAYVGZ010000318.1:0-4052 GCA_043771805.1 Pseudomonadota bacterium | reverse complement strand
GCGCCGACACGATACCGTTGCGCCCTCCATTTTGGCGAATCGCCCGGAAGCTTGAGGCATCTAAAGTTGTTGGCGCGATAACACCTTACGTTATCTCGCATTCCCTTACTTCGCTGACACCTCTTTCCTATGCGCAACAATCTCGCCTCAAACGAGCGTAGCACCTTAACTGGCAGAGATTTTCTCAGTTACCTTGAGAAAGCTCTCAGATGGCTGCCCTGGCTCCGTTGCTCTTCTCCCGCTTCCGTCGATAAGGAGCTTTATCAAGTCACACTCACAGAGGAACATCTCAATGTGCTTAACCGCATCTCGCACTGGAGGCGGTCTTCGGTCGAACTAGCGTTAGAAATTCGTGGTAAATCAGAGCGGTACTATGACCGATTCCCAGATGGCACCCGCATAAAGGTCGCCGACATTCTCGACGCGCTCCCTACGACCGAGTTTTTAAATGCCGCACGAATAAGTGGATATCAGCAGCTTTAAGAGACTCTCAGATGCACTGAGATCGCACCTCCAGAGACTATTACAGCGGTCCTCGACCAGTGGCGTAGTAACGTTCGCGAGCAGCATGAGCTACTTCTTCGCCTGCAACGGTATGTGACGCTTGCAATCTCCAAATTGCCCGTTCAAGTCGGAGTCATATCGCACCCTACCCATTCTAAGCTTGATCTACTCCGATTCCAGAAACTCAATATGGAGATCGTTACATGCGAGCTTTTACTCGGACGAGAGGAAGTAACTTCTTTACCGACCAATGTTCAAATCGAGCCGACGGATAGGTGTAATGCACGTTGCAACTCGTGCTCTCATCGTTCACCTGTTGGATGGAGCTATCATGACATGGAGATTTCAACTCTTGATTAGCTTCACCAGGTATTATCTATCGCCCAGTTTGTGGAGATATTTGGGCTTGGCGAAGCTACTATTGCTCCTAGTTTCAGTCATATCGCCCAGCTCTGCTCCACGGGTGTAGCTGAGACTCACATCATCACGAATGGAACGATGCTGATGGATAACCCCGACATCGGTAAACTAAAGAAAGAGGGCATAAGTTTCGATGGTGCAACGAAAGAAACCTTTGAGACCCTAAGAGTAGGGATCGACTTTGATAAGCTACTGATGTCGATCGTCCAGTTTAGAAAGCAGAATCCGGATATCTTCATTTACCTTACGGCCACCATAAACCGCGCGAATATCGACGAGATACCGATGATGGCTCAGCTGTGCCGGGATCTTGATCTCCAGGCGATCTGTTTCCACCGAATGTCGACTGGGATTAAAGAGCTGCTGGGTACCGTGCTCACGGCCAAAGACATCGTTCACTATAAGCGCCGGATTGAAGAGGCAAAGGGAGTGCTTGAAGGTAGTGCTGTAAAACTTTTTGATTACCTAATTGCCGAACAATTAAGTTCCTCAGACGAGCCGCTCAATCCCGAAGAAAACCTCATCACAATTCGGCAATTTACGGCAGAAAAAGAACAATTCTCGGGAGACTTGTCGAAAGCTATTCGAGAATTGAAGAATCAAACGGTCCCAATATCCCTAGAGCATCCTTCTCTACAACTTGTCGAGAGAAAGACCTTAGAGGTATTCAGCGCAGTAGCGGCGCAAAGTAGTTCGCGTTCAAGGGAGACGGCAGAAGACCTAGCATTCATTGATGTTGAGAGACGGGCCGCAGCACTCAAAGAAGAGGTGATGTCGCGCGGTGCAAGCAAGCTAAAAATCCCGTACTGCTTGGCTGCTTGGTATCGTCTTTATGTGAAAGCCGACGGCCGTTTAGTTCCCTGCTGTACCTGGAGTTACGGGTACAGCAACATTAATCAAGTGGAGACCTTCAACGATTCGTGGAACGGCCCGTTCCAAAAGAAACTCCGTCGTGGCTTCCATGGAGAAGCAGAGTTGGCCGATGCATGCGCCAATTGTATCAGCATCGATCGATATCAAGGCATGACAGAGCTTTTAATTTTCCTTCGTTCTCTCGGGATTTCCTACGACGACGTACCGAAGCAAGCAGGCTTCAATCCCCCCGAAGGAAAGCTTCAGCTGTAGGCTAGGAGTAGATCTCAGTCAGAACTGCCGAGAGATATCGGCGATCATTGCCGTTATCGATTAAGTGAGGGCAAGCACAATATTTACCCAAAACATCCAACGTAAACGGAGTTGTGGGTACGGTACATGTCAGGGTAGTAACCTCACCCGGAGTAGGAGTAATGGTGGTCTGTTCCGTTCCCCCGATGATGATCGTGAGCTCCTGCCCATCTAGAGTGTCTGGGACGTAGAATGAGAGCCCAATGGTACTTGAATGAGCAGAGTGTAACTTTGCCGAGAAGCGCGGCAATCCACGAGTCTTCGAAGAATGCCTCAACATGACCTACCTGCTGACACCCTCCTTTCAGAGGGAGAGCCACTGCGGCAGGAAGAGGGAGATCTCCTGACGAGAGGATACTACTCCGATCTCGAAGGAGATCAGAGACCGTTACAAACGAGAATCCTTCATCCTTTAACTGCTGACAAAAATCAGCGAGTCGTGGGTAGAGAGGATCAATGCTCCGCTCGGCGCCAAGATGAAGGAGAATAATTGCGCCATTTAATCCATGAGGAGTCTGAAGCTGATGCCGCAAAAGCATCTCTACAATCTCTTGACCAGAATTCGAGAGTGGATCTTGCGAATCTGTACGCCAGTCTGCCGTATCATGAGTCCAGTGTACGTGCGTCAATCCTAGCTCGTGCCCCCATTCGAGTATCTCTTGACTACGCGCACCAAAGGGGGCTCGCCACAACTTTGCGAAGCGAGATCCAGTGAGTCCGAAGTAGAGATTGTCTGCTGCCGTAAGCTCGTGTGCAAAAGTCTCTTTCGAAATAGTGGGATTGGTCTTCCATGTCTCAGCAAGGGAAAGCCACGGGTGCGTCATGGTGTGATTGGCTACCTCGTGGCCTGAGTCGTGCACGCGCTTTGCGTCGCTTGGGTGTTGACGCATGAATGCGCCAGTGAGGAAGGTCGTTGTGGTTACCCCGACCGAGGCGAGTGCATCAAGGATTTCCGGTGTGTAGCTCTTTCCCCCACCTCCGTCAAAAGTGAGGGCGATCTCTTTGCGAGAGGTGCTTCCACGGGAGATTTCCGCGCAAAAGTAGTTAGGGTACAGTATCTTCTTCATCTTTACTCACGACGAGGAACAGTGTGCGTAGAAAATAGTAGAGGAGTGAGGTTTTGCGCTAGGGGACATGTTGGGCGCAAGACTTTGGAGAGGACACCCGGCTTGCATCGCAGATTAATCAATCGTCTTAGTCATTCTATTAGGCTCGCGTCAGGCACTCGTCGATCCACGGATTACAAACCTGCATAAGCCGCGCAATTCGCTCTGGGTCCACCTTCCCTCCGCGTCGAAGAACGAACGGATCGCTCGTCATCCACTGAAGCATCCGAAGTCCGTACCACACCTTTACAACGCGGATCTCATGGAGCCGAGCCTCATATTCGGCTGGGGGAAGACAGTACCCTTCAAGGAAAGCGGCATATCGGGCCGCTGACTGCCACATGCTAACCGGGGCAAGGTCGAAGGAGAGCCCAGTGCATCCAAGTCCACTCCCCCAATCAAGAAGTACAGACAGGCCCCCCTCACTAACCATCACGTTCTCATGACTAAGATCTCCGTGCGCTAGAACCGCACGCATCGGCGTAAGTGCTCGCAGTTGTCCAAAAATGTTCCGGAATCTCTCGAGGTCGACCTCCGTTAACAGCCCCTTCATTTCGTACTCGCCCTCTTCGACAAGGATCAGATACTCTGACTCACACCAATCAAGCCACGAGACTCCCGCGGCACCAGCGACCGGCGAGGCTATAGTGGCGGCATCTTCACCAAATCCACCACAAGGGATTGTGTGCAGAGTGCGCGCCCACTCGCCAAGTTTCCGAAACACTGAGAGGATCTCTTCTTTACCGAAACCAGCAGCGTTTTGCCCAGCTACAGCACGTGAGATGATAAAGCATGTTGTTTCCGTTCGACCCGAAGCAAGTACTTCGGGCGTTGGTACTCCAGTTATCCTTGCCCGGT
>JAYVGZ010000317.1:0-4995 GCA_043771805.1 Pseudomonadota bacterium | reverse complement strand
TACCAACGCAAACACTCCTGCGAGCAGTGCGGCAGACCTAGGCGCGGTTCCGTTGCTGTCACCGAAACACCACTCCCATACGGTGGACACTGCAATGCTCGCTGCGAAAGGTGCGCCGAGAAAAAAGAGCGTCGTCACTACCGCAGCCCCGAAGGTAACTCCGGAACCACCAAACGAGAGTGCGAGCACAACAACGGCCGCAGAGAGCAAGACCGGGTTACACAATCCGAGCAGTGCCGTTGCTACAAACACTCGCTGTTCTCCGGTAAGTTAGCGCAGCGTTTCATTCATTAACTCCAGCAATCCCCTCGACATCGAACTTCCAAAAATTGCAAGCACCAACACAATGCCGATGATCCGTATGGCGTACTGAATACTCTCCTCGCGGATCCCCATCATCCCCTGCAATAGAGCAACACCGAAAGCAACCACTGGGATTATCAGTGTAGGCAATACAACGGTCGATACGGCGCGAACTGCTTGGTGAAAAATTTGAACTAGGGTTGGATCAGTCATGGCACATCCTTTTAAAGTCCGAGAAGCTTCTTCGTAAGGAGCCCCCAGCCGTCAACGCCCAGGAACAGAAGCAACTTGAGCGGAAGAGCTACTGCCTGCACACCAAGCTGCTGAATTCCTACCAAAGTAAGAAGGTGCGCTACGAGAAGGTCTACAACGACAAATGGTATAAGCAAAAGACACCCGATCATCAGAGCGGCCTTCAACTCTGAAACGATGAAGGCGGGTGCAATTGACCGAAGAGTCGATATTTCAGTGGCACGTTCGCCACCCGTCGGCGTGGAAGCTGCTCCAGATTCCGTAACACTCGGCGATTCTTTGATGCCAAGGCTCTTGGCAACTTTACCGTCGATTCGCTCGTTCATGTATGGAATCAAGGCCGCGGTAACTTGACCAGCGTCTACCTTTGAGGAATCACCGAAAAAAACTCCTGGGAACCCGATCTTCGCCAACTCGGGCGGTGCGGCGGTCACTGACAGCCCGAAAGCTACGACTAGACAAACAACACCGAACTCAACTCCGGTTAATCCAACCCCGTAACGAAAAATTGTGAGGGCCGTAGTTATCTTAATAAAAGAAGTGAAGAGCAGCAGCACAAGAAAAGTTTGAAGAAGAGAGTCTGACACAGCCATACCCGATAATAGTCTTGGGTACGGCGAAGAGGGTAGAGTGAATTTGGGCACCGACGCGGCAGCCTACTGCACTTCGATCGCAAACCGCCCTTCGTACACGCACAACCGGGCCTCACCGACCTTATCGTCGTTAATGATCAACACCACCCGCTCCTGTACAGGAATTTCGGTCGTGAGCACTGCTCCACCCTGACTGAGTTCAGCCATCATGGCAGCGTCGAGCGTAAGATTTCCGAGGGATACCGAAAGTCTAGTAGTTCCTTCCGGCACCGCCGGTGTGCTGAGCGCTCCGGGAGCCATCTCGCAACCGAATTTTCCGTTAATATCAACAAGACGCGCTGGCATCCAGGGACGAGAACCTATGCGAAGTGTGACTGAGTCCGAAGCTCTCACCTCAAGATCTATCACCGTTCCCTTCTTCAAGTAGTCAGACAGCATCTGCGGCGGAACCCCGAGCTGAGCCAGCTCTAAACTAACTAATGAATTTCCAGCCGGCACGCGGGCTGAAGCTTGGATCTGCCTTCGCCATAACCCATCTAGCTTGTGAACAAGGTTTCGACCGAGGCCGATCCAAACGGTAAAAGCGGCTGTGTTGACCACGAAACCTACCTTGACTGTGCCCGCTATGGAGACTGTCGCAGGGTTTGCAGCGGGTTCAAAGCGAACTACCGAAGACTCCGGTCCGCTCCAGGAAAGAGCCAAACTTGAGAGGAGTCTTCGGACGAGATACTCAAGCACTACGTCTGTGCCAGCACCCTGTGAGCCAGGCACGACTTCTTCGCACACTGCCCGCACGGACTCTTGATCCAAAGCGATCAGAAGCTGCTCGCCGTCCACACTTCCCACAAACTGCACATCGCACCCCTGAGGGGGGTAGGCAACCGGCTTCACCTCTGAGATTCGGGCCTCGCATCCAAGCGAGTGCGTGATCGGAAGCCAGTGTGACGAAAATCCCGGGAACCACTTTTCAGGTCGACACCGCAAAAAACCACGCGCGAGGGCGCACTCATGCGTCTCCATTCGGCGGATGAGCTTACGTGGGTCCCAAAGCTGCACTGAGCTTGTCCCCTCTCCTGATGCTGCATTCCTTTCATCCACGCTACTCTTGATCCTCTCTATCGGTTACTGACTCGGTTGTTAACTCGCTACCCGACGATTCAGGGGGCTCAATCTTTGCCCCGCCTGCGTCCATGTTGCTTCGTTGGGCCATGCATTCTGCGAGGTCCTCATCTACTTGTTGCAAACGGTCTTGCGCCCTTTTTAAATCCTCTCGCGCCTCTGTTCGCTCACCCTTTAACCGCTCTATCGCTTTGCGGACACTCGCACGATAAGACTCTCGAGCTAGGAGACGCTGCGAATCACCGGTAAGCACCATGCGGTGCCGCTGAGATTCTTCCAGCACAAGCGAACGCGATGCAATTTCCTGTTCGATCGCCCGGACCCGTTCGCCTCGACGAGAGAGCTCGGCTGTGACCTGTTTTCGGTACTCAAGCAGCCTTGCTTCTTCATCCGCGTCGGCATCCTTCAAATTCTACTCCCGTTCGAAACTCTTACTCCAACTCACCACTACCCTTCACTTAACGCAGCTCCTCAAGTGCAATACGCAGCTGCGTACCCACGAACGGCATTCGCATTTCATGCTCCAGCTGGGCAAGCTCTTGGGCCGCTGCCTTGAGCGCGGGGCCCTG
This sequence comes from Pseudomonadota bacterium, assembly GCA_043771805.1. Lineage (GTDB taxonomy): Bacteria > Bdellovibrionota_C > UBA2361 > UBA2361 > OMII01 > JAYVGZ01. The sequence continues at coordinate 2,159 of JAYVGZ010000317.1, read as the reverse complement.
AGCTGCATCAACTTCGAGGTAAGCCGGAGCATCATTGCCATCAAGAAGGACAGCCACAGCCACCAGCGCCCGATCACGTGGGGAGAGCTTTCTGAAACGTTCCGTCGACATTACAACTCTTCTCCTACTTCAGGCTCTCGGCCGTCACGAGAATCGCCCGCGCGGTCATCTTGCGCATCGCCGATTCGGTTTAAGCGCGCACTGGTTAAGCTCATTCCACCATCGAGGGGCTCTAGCGAGCTCCCCTCTTCTGCATTTCGGCTCATAAAATACTGCCCCAAGATGTAGCCGGCTATCCCTGCAAGGGCACCCATTAACAGGAGAAGCCCCACGACCAGCGACGCTAATCCAGTATACTGCTCTTCAGGTACCTTCCAGAACAGCAGGAATGGAACGAGGCCTTTTGAGGTTTTCTCAAGCCCACCGGCCGCTTGATTTGGTGTGGTCGGCTGGGGAACCGATTGAACGCTCTGCTCTGCAACGGAGACAACAACTTCGTCAGCCTTAAGACCAGGAACCGTTCGCGCAAGAAGCTGCTTCGTCTCGGCAACCGAAAGGATCGTTCCCTGCTTAATCTGAATTACAGCCGACACTGAGGGCGAAACACCCGTCTCCAGCCCATGAGACCGCACAACTACACTAGCTGCCGCAACACTCGGGTGTCCCTTGAGAAGATCTTCTAACTCTGCCGCTGCCGCACGATCGAGCCTCAGCGACTCCACCTCGCGAGAGCTCGGAAGAATTCCTGACTGAGCAACAAGGTCCGAGAAACTTGTCTTCTTCTCTAGCGGTAATCCCAACGCCGAGAGCAATGTTACGGACTCTCCGAATTCACTTTGGCTGACAATTACCGAGTATCGGCCCTGCCCCCCTTTCTGCTTCTGGATCTGCGAGTCGATACCGTGTCCGCGCAGCACTGACACGATCTCATTCGCCTCTCGTTGCGGAAGGTCATCAGCGACTGGCGAAGTACCGCACCCTGTTGCACAGAGAAGAAGGCCCGCACAAAAAACAATCAGCCAGATTCGCATTTATGAACTCAGATTCAATTAGTAACAGCCGCATCGATGACAGGAAAGACCGGATGCAGACGCAGCGCGAGCGCAGGGCGTTTTACTTCCCGGCGCCACCGCTCCCTTTTCCGACGACCTCCGCCATTCATCTATCTCGGCCCTGACGCTACGAGTGACACTAAGTACTCGACATCTCCGAATCGCACCCAATGGCCGTGTTCGAGTACCACGTCCTCTCGTCGCTCGTAAGTTGCGCTACCCGGCCCGCGAACAAAAATCCCGCATTCACTCATGAGGTCCTCCACATGAAGCCCCTTTTCCGCACTCACACGTATTAAGGCGTGAGGAGTAGAGATGCTCGGATCCTCGATGATGAGGTCAGAACCCTTCATACTGCCAGCGGTTACGAAAAACTTCCCTTCGCGAAGTTCGATTGCTTTTCCCTCTGGATGTACATAGCTCACTAACCACCCAAGCAGCTTACCAACACCACCTTTACCTGCCTTTGGCCCGGGCGTCACCGGCTTATCCTGCGAACGAGGGGGCTGCGATTGCCCTTGGTTAGTTCGGGGCTCGAATCGGTTACCACTGTCACGTCGGTTTTCGTCGCGCTTACTTTCCTCGCGGCGGTTTTCGTCACGACGCCCCGATTGCTGACTTGCATCGCGCTGAGAGCCGTTGCCCCGATCGCGGCCTCCCTTCTGCTCCGGCCCCCGCTCAGGCGGTCGCTGTGACTCTGGTTTCTGAGGCTGAGTTACCCCAGATGGTGAACCTGCTCTTCTGTCATCATGTTGAGGACGCACGGGAGCACCGAAATTTAAGGCACGCCGCGCTGGTGCCGGACCATCGCCCCGCTCGCCAAAAGGCGGTCGCCCCTCTCTCTCGCCAGGTGAACCTTCTCTTTCACCGGGTGCACTGTTTCTTTCACCGGGTGCACTGTGCGGCTTTCCGTCAGCGAGCCTCTGGCGCGCCGTTCCCCCTGAGGCATGTGGTGCTTCAGGTGCTGGCGCGATGTCAAGGTTGTCTGGTGCGCTTACCTCTGCGACCGGTGCCTCTACCTTGGGTGGCCTCGGCGCACCCATCGGACCCTGAACAATCGGTTTTTGCGCTCCTGATTGGACAGCCTCTACAGGCTGAGCTGCCCAC
>JAYVGZ010000316.1:0-2409 GCA_043771805.1 Pseudomonadota bacterium | reverse complement strand
CTGAAATGTCGTAGCAATCTGGCGTCCTACAGGCTCAACTTTTTTCAGACGGCCGGCCACTACACACAGATCGCCCTTCTTAAGCTGTGTTGCAATATTTTCCCAGATTTTCGGCGCCATTCGATGACGATGGATATCCCAGAGCGGTTGAATATGTCGACGAAAGCGATCTTGCTCCTTCTGCGTAAAGTCACTCCATATGTCGGGAATATGCGGGCGAAAGGCGTCTATCACCGCATCCCATCGGTACTCAGAAGAAAGCTCTCTAAATTTTTTCATTACGTTTTTAAGAGTCTTCGGCAGAGGCGCCTGCAACGTAAGCGCGCTTGGCGCCGGGCTTATAAAGTGCGGAGTCGGAAATCGGCCATGTCGTGATAGGACCGTGATAGGTGCTTGAACACCGTTGGAGCGAAGCGACAAAATGGTATCAACTGTTGTAAGCCCACTCCCTAACAATAAAATCTTCGAAACAGAAGTAACGTGTTTGAGCGCCTGCTCAGACCAAGAATCTACATGCATCGACTGTGGGACGGCCTGCCTTGAATTCTCAATTCCCGCAATGCCTCGTGGCCATGATACGTTCGGCAGACCTAAAGCCAAAATCACTTTGTTCGCCTGGTACTGTACACCCAGCGAGTCGGTAAGCACCCAGCCATGCGTTGCTCCGAGCGATACATTCTGGATAAGGGTCCGTACGTGAATGACAGTAGAAAGCCCTGCCCTCTTCTTCTTTTCGTCTTCAAGACGAGCGAAGAGGTACTTTGCGAACCACATACGCGGGACGAAATCTGCGGGTTCAGCAGGTAATCCTTCCGACTTTATCCATTCGCAGAAATCGCCGTGATCGTCGCTCCAAAGCCCCATACGGCCGGCCGGCACATTAAGAAGGTGGTGGGTCTCTCGGGTGGAATAAGCAACCCCCTGACCTAGGTGCTCTGTTGGATCAAAAATCGTGATCTCTTGCTGCATCTCGGAATGTTTCAGTAAGGATAGCGCCATCAGGACTCCGCTGCAGCCGCCACCGATGATAGCAATTTTCCGCATTCCCGCGGGCTCCATTTAATCGGTAGACTTAAGGTTGAGGCGCCTGTCGAGCCCTCTATTCTTATCAGAATGTAGCTGGAAGATCATTTCCGTGTCGTTGATACACCGAAAAGCACGCCGAGCACACGCGCAAATAAGGTCTTTTTCGTAGGATGTCGTCTTAGACCCGAGTTCACGCTTCTCAATTGACGCGCCCCAAGTAGTCCTCATTTTTCCGTAGGAAAGTACGAGGCTCGCCTTGGACCCCGTCAGCTCAATGCAACCTTCACATGCTGATCAGCCGTCTGTACAATGGGCTCGGTTCCTGTCACTGAGGATCTCACGAATTCATAGGCAGTACGAAATTTCCCGGCGCCGGTACTCTCCCAATAGTCGCCGCTGTGTGGCTCCAAGCTTATTACTGCTAAGTCCTTATCTTCCAACCCTTCAGGGAACCAATGACGAAGAGACTCCTGCCACAACTGCGTTGCAACGTGAACGTCGTGCGTGACGCGGACAAACCCATTAACAATGACATAAAGATCGGGCTCTCGCTGAAAAGAGATGGTAGCAATCGAATCGGTACGAATTTCAGTCGCTACCTCGGAGGGATCGCGGGTCAGGAACCAGAGCGAGCAATCTTCGTCCAATCGAGCCACAGCCATCGGTCGAACATGCGGGGAACCGTCGTTGCTTAAAGTTGTCAGCATGCCAGTGTGGAACTGTTTTAACCGAGAGAAAAACTGCGAGTGTTGATCCATAAATTCACCTCAGTGAAAGTGCACAGTACATTGCGGAACCTTGGTAGGCTTTTACAGTGACGCGAACTTACTTTTGACTGTCAATGCTCTTATCGATTGTCTCGCCAGCCTTCTCCATCGCTCCCTTCTTTCTTAGAGGATTCTCACCGTCTTTGATATTCTCACCGATCTCATCTAAGCGTTCGCCGGTTCGCTCCATCTCTCCTTTACGCTCACAGCCAGTAAGAACCATAATTGCAAACATCACGCAGAGAATTCGTATCATTGCAGTACCCCCTCTAAAGCGGCCACAAAATGCTATGGTTTTGATATTACAAGAAATGAGGAAATCTTTTATGACCAGCGTCATAGATGTGCGAATGTAAATAAAGGAGGTCGTAACAGACCTTAAAAGGAGATTTTACAGTACATATTGTCGAGGGGCTGCGGTATCCGTCCCATCATTTCCAATGCGCTCTTCGTTACATTTGCCCACGCTGCGGCTCATGCTGTCCCAACGTAACCACTCACGGTATTACGAGCGATAGTGGCGTGACCCTGAGCAATTTCGCTGAGATAGCCTGATTTAGGAAATCCCACGGGCTCCGTTTTTGTAGACGACAGGATTGCAGAGTGGTCATAATTC
>JAYVGZ010000315.1:0-3354 GCA_043771805.1 Pseudomonadota bacterium | reverse complement strand
GATCGACGGAAGAAATTTCTACCTCTCGACTTCCCCACCGCAACGACGGGGTCTCGACATCTGGCCCCTGGAGTTTCTCAGTTGAATAAGACGCAGCGGTCGCCTCTAAGCGCGGCCTCACCTGGCTCGCAGAACTCTCCCGGTGCAGCTCCTCTTCTTGAGCAAAGATCGCATCTTCCTCGCCCTTTTCAATAAATTGCCGGTACGCGTCTATCACGCGACGGGGATACCCGCGCTCCCGAACTTCTCCTTCGTGCAACCAGATCACCTCATCACACCACCGCTCTACCGCATCTAAGTCATGGGTAACAAGCACAAGAGTCTTTGACTCTTTTCGGAGCTCTGCGATGCGATCTTTGCACTTTGCAACAAACCCTGCATCACCGACAGCGAGCACTTCATCAACTAACAGAATGTCTGGGTCAGTGTGTATCGCGATACTAAACCCCAGCCGCATAAACATCCCAGACGAGTACGTGCGAACGGGGTCGTCAATAACATGGGCCAGCTCTGCAAATTCAACGATACGGTCAAATTTGCCCAGTATCTCATCGCGAGTAAGCCCGTGCATGATGCCGGCAAGCATCAGATTCTCTCGCCCAGTAAAGTCAGGATGAAATCCCGCCCCTAATTCGATCAAGGCCGCAACGCGACCTTGAACACTTAATGTACCGGAGTCAGGTTTATAGATTCCCGTAACGAGCTTCAGAAAAGTAGACTTTCCACTTCCGTTGCGCCCAATAAGACCCACAGAAGTTCCGCGCGGAATACGAAGCGTAAGATCCTTTATCGCATGCGTTACTGTATCTGCTGCAGCTGCATCGACCGAGGTAGATTTTCGGATACCGCCAAAGAGCGAGAGCACTGCACTTTTTAGGGTAGTGTAGCCGCCAGCTCGAGATCGCGTACGGCGCTTGAAACTCTTCTGCAAGTCGACAATGTCGATAACATAGTCGATGCCTGCACTCCCCGGCACTTCCTTTTTTCCCTTGGTCACTTTTCGCCCCATGGCTGCGGCACTACACGAGCTAGAGAACCGATTGGAGTAATCCCAATTGCCCCTGGCAAATTTCTCCACCGCTCTTGCTTGGTAATGCGGGAAGCTACCTGCTCACGTAAGCATATGGGTGTAAAGTTCTCTGGAATCTCTACGCGAGACCCGCTATTGTTTGGAATCGGCATTCAATATTCCCCTAAAACGCCCCTCAAGAGAGAAGTGTCTACGATGTCTTACCCGCACAACCGAAATTCTGTACCGGCCTCGAAACTTCTTGCTTGCCCCTTGGCAGAGACTCGCGCCTTGGTGAGTATCGGTGACTCAAAGGAGCGCGACTATACTGGTTTTTCATCAAAACGCGCAATAAGGTCAGCTGCTTGCGTTCTGATGCTGCTATCCGGCCTACTTGCGTGCGAGTCTCAGGAAAGTTCGCGGTCTGATCAGGAAGACGCCGGCCTAAGCGCAGTTGTTAACTCACTCCACGAGCAGCTCCAGGGGGCCTCACAAGAAGTACAGGACGCCGTCGGCCCTCAAGCAGAGGCGATCCAGAGTCGCACGAAGGCAGAGGTCGATAAACTCTTCCGGTGGGAGTACCATGTAGTTGATGTACCGAGCATCCTTGGAAGCGCCGAGCTTGAAAAACAGCTTACGGAGCTTGGCGCCGAGAACTGGGAGTGCTTCAGTGTGCTACCACTCCCTGAATCTGTCCGAGTCGTGTGTAAGAAACGTCCGCTAAGTGCGATCAATTATTTGAAGTATGTTCCCGGTCTGTAAACTCCTCATCAAAACCTGTCTCTCCTTCGCTCTCATCGTAGGCGTTACTGCCTGCTCTGGAAGATCCGTCGTACCGCCCGGCGAGATTCCACAACCGCCCCCCGTTTCGGCCGAGGATGAAGATTACGGCCAACAGGTGCTCTCTGAATTGGTGAAGGAGTACCCCCTTGAGAACAACGATGCCTATGTGAACCGCGTTAGAGACATCGTCGATCGACTTGCAAAAGCAGCTCATGCAGATAAAGAGCCGTGGCACGTCTACGTGCTTAAGGGTGACTCAGTAGTAAATGCAGCAGCGACCCGGGGAAATCACGTGTTCGTATGGACTGGGATACTGCTCCGCACAACGTCCGATGCCGAACTCTCAACCGTGCTGGCGCATGAGGTAGGCCATGTTTTGGCAGGCCATACACTTCCAACATCAGGAGAAGAAGCCGGTCAGATATTGGCCCAAGTAAGCGGCCAAATAGCGAGTGGTGTTGTCGGCTCCTACGGCCCCTACTCACCGCTTGCTGATCTCGCCGGAATGTTAGTCTCAAGTGCTATCGAAGCGCTGTTCGTTAATCCTGTCTCACAGCAATCCGAATCCGAAGCCGACCAGATCGGGTTATTTCTGATGGCTGATGCTAGTTACGACCCGCAAGACGCGACAGCCTTCTGGGCAAAGATGGCGAAGGACCCGTCAAATGGGTCTTTGTCGCTCTCGTTCCTCTCGACTCATCCCCCAACTGAAGAGCGGCTGGCGGCCCTCAAGCTGCTGCTGCCGGAAGCCATGAAGCGGTACTATGCGGGTCGGGCTACGGGTGGAAGGGCAAAAAAGCCGGTGGAGCCATCACCGACTGGTCGCGGGCAGAAGGAACCGAAGCGTAAGCAACCCAAAGCGCCCGAGCCCTCGCGTGCTCCACGCACGACAGAACCTGGTCGCTCGGATGCGGGGTGGTGGGTTGTTGCTGAGAATTCCGCAGCTATTCTGACTGACCCTGATCCTGGGTCGCCGGTGATGAGTACTCTTAAGAAGGGGGAGCGGGTGAGGACGGAGTTTAGGCTTGGGGCTTGGTATAAGGTTTCGCAGCCAGCGGTTGGGTATGTTCGGGGGGCGGAGTTGTCGCCGGAGGGGTGAGGGGTTGGCGATGAGGGGCAAGCCAGACCAGCCCTGGGTGAATTTACAATTCTTTCTCTCTCTCGAACGAAAACGTTTTAGCTAAGTACCGTTTGTACCCTTCAGCTCGTCTGAAGAAATAGATAATGCTTAAACCAGCGACAAAAACTGTAGCGGTTACTACGGTCCCTAAGCCTGCCGTCCAAAAGTTGTAGTACGCAAAACCGATGTAGGCGGCGACGAGGGAGCACCCTACAAGTGTGAAGATGATTCCAAGCGTCAGTGGTGTAGGTGCGCGCATGGCGTAGCTTGCGATGAGGAAGATTGAGAGACAGACAAGAATTTGTTCTGTCTCTTCGCTAAAACGGCGAAGCCAGGTGCGATCTATGAGATTGCCGACTACTGTGGCGTGAATCTCTACGCCGTACATTCCGTTGCTGGATGAAGGGACTTGAAATTCGTCTTTTCCCATGGTGCCTTTTCC